>CAZTYX010000001.1:0-47576 GCA_964617385.1 uncultured Flavobacteriaceae bacterium
GCCCTCTTGAATTTGCTGGTGATATATATCAAACAAGATTTTACAAGAAGGGGAATTAACCGCTTTACATACTTCATAAGCTTGTGGACTTTCAGAGAGAAACAACCCAGGATGATCGCGGAAATTCAACGGTTCCAAAACCATCACTAAATCATGAGGCTCCAAAATGGCAGCGGCCTGTTTAAGACTTTCCACTACATGAGCGGTTTGATAGGCCATATTTTGTCGCATATCCACAAAGCCGGGCACCACTGTCATCCATTTGGCGTTAACGCGTTTGGCCACCTCCACTGCTTTACGGATATAGTCTAAAAATTCGGCGCGTAATGTAGCATCACCACTGGTTAAATTGGGTTTACGCCAATAAATTTGATGCGCCACAAACACGCCCATGGTAAGGCCACGCTTAGCCATGGTTTGGGCCATTTTTTCTTGTAGCGCCACGGGACGTTCCCGCATGCCGTTGTCTTCGAAGGCTGTAAACCCTTGATCGGCCATAAAATTGAGTTGATCAATGGGGTCATCTCCAGCGTGGTGCTTAAACATTCCCAAATGTGGGGCATAATGCAAATTGTATTTATAGCCCCCCTGCGCAGGCGTTGTCGCTCCCCACAAAGGAGTAGCGGCAGCCCCCAAACCAGCAGCAGTCAACGTTTGGGCAAAAATTCTTCTTTTCATATCAAATAAATTTTGTTTTACCGGGCATCGGAATTTCATAGTTTCCGTTGGCGTCTGGCATAACGGGAGGTGTGCTGTTCCAATCCATGTGTTCGGGCATGAGTTGCAAGTCCGAATTTAAGGCTTGTTCAAAAGTGATTACTTCACCCGAATAGGTTGCCATACGCCCTAAAATAGCTGTGAGCGTAGCTTTTGCTCCATTTTCTGCATCGGCAATAACCCCACCATTTCGGATGGAGGCAAACAATTCATCGTGCTCTACTTGATAGGGGTTGGCCCCTCTTTGTTTGTATTGATACACCACATTGCCATCAAGGTCTTTGATTTTTCCTGCGCCAATTTCAATACTCCCTTTGGTGCCTTGGAAACTTTCATCAACACGACGCATACAATTTGGAATATGGCGGCATTGACTAGAAATTACTGCTCCACTAGCATAGGTAAACTCCACAAAGTGATGGTCATAAATTTCGCCGTGATCTTTGCCATTGCGCACCTGACGTCCCCCCATTCCTTGGGCTGATACGGGATAATCGCCCACAAACCAGTTGCCCACATCAATATTGTGAATGTGTTGTTCTAAAATATGATCGCCACACAACCAATTAAAATAATACCAATTGCGCATTTGATATTCCAATTCCGTTTGACTGGCTTGGCGCTCACGCACCCATACCCCATCGCTATTCCAATAGACCTGTCCCCCTGTAATTTTTCCAATGGCACCTTCACGCACTTTGGCTAGTAAGTCCAAATAACGTTTTTGATAGTGGCGCTGTAAACCCACCACCACATTGAGTTTTTTTTGTTTGGCCACACGCGCCATTTCTAACACTTTGCGCACTCCCACAGGGTCGGTGGCAACGGGTTTTTCCATAAACACGTGTTTGTCATTATTAATGGCATATTCGAAGTGATAGGGTCTAAATCCGGGGGGTGTAGTGAGAATGACAACATCAGCCATATCAATGGCTTTTTTATAGGCATCAAAGCCCACAAAACGGTGCTTTTCTTTTACATCAATTTTCTTCTCCCCTTCAAAATGTTTTTGAATGCTGTTCAAACTGTTTTCTAGGCGATCAGCAAAGGCATCGGCCATGGCCACCAATTCTACATTTTCATCGGCAGTGAGGGCTTGCACGGCAGCGCCAGAACCGCGGCCACCACAACCCACCAAAGCAAGTTTTAATGTCTTTTCATTTTGCAAATGGCCCATGCCAGACACACCCATGGGGGCGGCCATCAACCCGCCTGTGATTAGGGCCGATGTTTTTACAAAAGAACGTCTCGATTGTCCTTCGTTTTGTTGATTGTTGTTGTTTTTCATGATTGTTTATTTAGATGATTCGTAACTCCAATATTGTTTTTGTTGTTCAGGAATAGGGGTGTTTTTAGGACGCACCACTCGGAAGCCGACAAAATCGGCATCGGTGTGCCACCATAAACTTTTAGGGATTTGAGGGTCTTGTTGTTTCCATTGTCTTGAAGAAGGACGCCGCGCGGCGGCACGCAAACGACTGGGAGGATCAATCCAAGAACCCCCGCGCACAGTGCGTGGATAGGTTTTTGTGGGCACCACATAGGGATTGGCTGTGGTTTGTCCAGCACGGGTGCTATAGGTGGCAGGGCTGTATTGATCCAAGGTCCATTCGGCCACATTGCCGTGCATATCGTATAACCCCCAAGGATTCGGCTTTTTTTGCCCCACGGGTTGGTATTTCTCATTGCTGTTGCTTTCAAGCCAAGCATAATCCTCAAGGGCTGTGGGATCATCAGCAAAAGAATAAGCCGTTGTGGTGCCAGCTCTACAAGCATATTCCCATTCGGCCTCAGTGGGCAATCGATAAAAATGCCCTGTCATGGCAGAGAGCCATTCACAAAATTTTACAGCGGCCAACTGGGTCATGCAAATGGCCGGATAGCCTGTGGTGCCCATGCCAAAACTCATGTCGGTGTAGGGCGGTGTGGCTCTTGATACGGCATCTACAGCAACTTGTACTTCATTGGAGGCATCCAAAGCGGGTTGGGCAGCATCAATAGAGCCTTGCATAAAGAGACTGTATAAATCCCATGTGATTTCAAATTGACCCATCCAAAAATCATCAATGGTCACTTCATGCTGGGGGCCTTCATCGCCAAAATGACCGGCTTCACTCTTAGGGCTACCCATCATAAAACGCCCCCCCTCAATATAGACCATAGGCAAGGTGGCTGTGGTTTCGGGGAGTTTTTCAATATAATTTGATTGGGCGTCTAGGGCACCAAAAGCAAAAAAGCAAAAAAGAAAAAGAGGGTGTGGTTTCATTCCCCTAAAATTAGTTTTTTTTTGAATTTCTTTTAAGAATTGTTGTTTATACCGAAAAATTTAGGAATTTCTTATGATTCATAATGGATTTTAAGTTACCTAATATAAGAAGGAAAAAGTAAACAAACAACTCCTAATAATCATTTGAATTGCTTAGTTCATAATTAATTATTACTATTATTTTTTAGTTTCAAATATTTGCATAATTTTAACACTTCAATAAATCTAATTTTAAATGAAACAAACAAATTTTAAACTTAAACATGCGTTCCGCTCCTTAATGATATTGGGAGCCATGCTCTTTTTGAGTGTAGGGGCTTATGCACAACAAACGGTTACGGGTAATGTGACCGATGGTGTGTCTCCCCTTCCTGGCGTGAACGTTATTATTAAAGGCACTACCCAAGGGGTGGTGACTGACTTTGACGGAAATTTTTCCATTGAATTGCCCAACGGAGATGAGATTTTAGTCTTTTCTTACCTCGGCTTTACCACCCAAGAAGTGGCCGCTACAGACAGCATGAATATTGTGCTAGACGCTGGCTCTGACGAATTGGAAGAAGTGGTGGTTACTGGTTATGGGGCACAAAGAAAAGCTACAGTTACAGGTGCCGTTACCCAAATCAAAGGCGAGAGCGTTGTAAAATCGCCCGCTGTAGATTTAACCAATTCCTTGGCTGGTCGTTTGCCTGGTATTACCGTTCGACAAGGATCTGGTGAGCCTGGATATGATGGAGCTTCCATCAATATTCGTGGTTTAAACACCTTAGGAAATTCCAGTCCTTTAATTGTAATCGACGGTATTCCCGATCGTGATGGTGGTATTGGCCGATTGAATCCACAAGACATCGAAAGCATTTCTGTGTTAAAGGATGCCTCCTCTGCCATTTATGGGGCACGTGCTGCTAATGGGGTAATTTTGATTACCACGAAACGCGGTGCTACAGGAGAACCTTCTTTAGAATATAGCTTTAATGCTGGGTTTTCAACACCCACTGTATTTCCTGAAATGTCTAGCGCATTTGAATATGCAAGCATCATGAACGAGGTGCCAATTTACAAGAACATACCTTCTACCGAATGGGGTGCCGCTTGGAACAGTATTCAATCTACAGGAACATATACTTCTGCCGGCAACGGAACTACTATAAATTCAAATTATAGCCCCGAAGCGGTGCAGGGATATCAAACGGGTAACGACCCATGGAAATACCCTAACACCGATTGGTATAGAGACACCTTTAAAGAATGGGCGCCTCAACAACGCCACAATTTACAACTCTCTGGTGGTACTGAAAAAGTAAAATACTTTACTTCTTTAGGCTACATTTATCAAGATGCTATTTACGAAAATTCTGCCACCTACTACAAGCAATACAACTTGCGCATGAACTTGGATGCAGAAGTTAATGAATATGTTAAAATGAATCTTGGGATAATGTCCCGTCGTGAAGACCGAAACTTCCCCACTGTGGGTGCCGGTGCCATCTTTAGAATGTTGCAACGTGGTCGCCCTGTGGAACCCGCCTTCTGGCCCACTGGAGAACCTGGACCAGATATTGAAAACGGACAAAACCCTGTGGTGGTTACAACCGGTGCTACTGGATATGTTAAAAATCCTAAAGATTATATCCAAATTAACAGTGGTGTGACTATTTCCAACCCTTGGATTGAAGGCTTGGATTTGATAATCAACGGTTCTGTTGACGTAAATAGAGAAACCAACAAAAGATGGGAAACACCATGGAAATTATACGCATGGGATGGTGTGAATCGCGATTCTAGCGGATTGAGCGGAAACGTTCGTTCTCCCTTCACCGATGCGCGTTTAACACAAAGCGCTAACTCTGTATTAAACTCAACCTTATCTGCGCAGCTAAAGTATGATTTTACCCTAGGTGAAAATCACGACTTTGGTTTGTTTGCTGGGGTAACAAGAGAACAATTTACAGGGTCTAATTTCTTTGCCTTTAGAAGAAATTATATTTCTCCTGCCATTGACCAACTTTTTGCTGGGGGTGCGCTAGACCAAAACACTGGTGGTTCTGCCTATGACAGAACGCGTTTAGGATATTATGGTAGAGTACAATACAACTACAACGATACCTATTTGGCCGAATTGCTTTTCCGTCGAGATGGTTCATACATCTTCCCAAAAGAAGGACGCTATGGTAACTTCCCTGGGATTTTGCTCGGTTGGAATATTTCAAACGAATCTTGGTTTGACGTAAGTGGAATCAACTATTTGAAATTTAGAGGTTCTTATGGTGAGATGGGTAACGATCAAGTATTCTACAATGGTAGTTTACAAGAATATGCTTTCCTTTCTACCTTTGGATTCGGCGAATATCCTATCAACAGTCAGGTGGTTAAAACCTTATATGAAACTGTTTTACCCAACCCCAACTTTACTTGGGAGGTGGCGCGAAATACCAACATTGGTTTAGACGCCAAATTATTTGATCGTTTCAATTTAACCTTAGAATGGTTTAACAACCAACGAGACAATATTTTGATCCAATTGCAAGGTAGCACACCTGCTTCCTCAGGAATTAGCAGCTTGCTTCCACCAACCAACTTTGGTAAGATGAACAACAGTGGTTACGAATTCTCTCTTGTATACAATGGAGGAGACACCAATTATGTTGATTCAAATGCTTTCCGATATAATATTGGAGTGAATGGAGGATACAATAAAAATGAAGTAGTCTTTATTGATGAAGTGTCTGGAGCACCTGCCTATCAATTGCAAGAAGGAAAGCCCTTAGGTGCCTACTTGCTCTATGAAACAGATGGTGTGTTTAGAGATGCCAATGATATTGCAGCCAACACCGTGGACTACAGCGGCGTTACACCACAGCTTTTGCCTGGTGACTTGCGCTTGGTAGACTACAATGGTGATGGCAAAATTGATGCTGATGACCAAGTACGTCAAGACAAGAGTTTTACACCACAATTCCAATATGGTATTACGTTAGATGTGAGCTATAAAAACTTTGATCTTTCTGTTTTATTCCAAGGATCTACTGGGGCATTGGCCTTGTTTAGTGGTGAATTTGGTGATATTGGAAACTACTATAAGTGGCAATATGACAACCGTTGGAGCATTGACAATCCAAGTAACGTTCACCCACGTTTAGCCCTACGTGGAGACACCTATTATTCGGGTGGTAATTTTGCAAACAACACTTATAATTATTTCAGCACTGATTATTTCCGTCTCAAAAACTTAGAGCTCGGATATAATGTGCCAGAGGCAAGTTTAAACAACAATTTTGTCTCAAACCTACGATTGTATGTGAGTGGATTGAATCTACTTACTTTCTCAGCATTTGATATATGGGATCCTGAAGTAGCTGGTAGAGGGTATCCTATGTCAAAAGTGTTAAATGTTGGAGCCAGAGTAAACTTTTAATTAGTAAAGAATTATAGTTATGAATTATTTAAACAATGTAAAAACGAGATTAGCGGCAAGCATGTTAGCCCTTATGGTGATTTTCTATGCTTGTAATGATGATTTTTTAGAAACGACCCCTTTGGATAAGATATCCAGTTCGGCCACATGGAGTGATGGAACGCTAGCTGAAGCATTTGTATTTAGTGTATATTCCTATTTGGGGTATGGCGGATTTGAAGAGCAAATGCAAGCAGTGTATACTGATGAAAGTATGTTTACTCACGCCGGTCGAAATATCAACACCTTCAACGAAGGGTCTGAAACACCTTCAAGCCTTGCTTGGACAAGTGGAACGTATAGCTGGAATTCAATGTATTCTGCTATTCGTCAGGCCAATGTAGCACTGGCAAATATTCCAGAAGCTACCTTTGATGACCAAGGGTTAAAAGATCAATTGATGGGTGAAGCCCATTTTTTGCGGGCCTATTATTATCACCAGTTACTTCGCTTCTATGGTGGGGTACCAATTATTGATAAGCCCTATACCCTAGAGGACGAGTTAACCATTGCTCGAAATAGCTTTGAAGAAACAGTAAACTTTATTGTTGCTGATTTAGACAAAGCGGCAAGTATGCTTAATGGAAAGTCATTAGCCGCCGGTAGAGCGTCGAAAGTGGCTGCTATGGCATTAAAATCAAGAGTATTGCTTTATGCTGCAAGTGATTTACACGAATCAAGCAAAGCTCCTTCAGGATTTAACTCACCACTGCACACCTATTCTGGTGGTCAACAAGGCCGTTGGCAAGCGGCACAAGCTGCTGCCAAAGCGGTTTTAGACATCACCACCGGTTACAAAACCGATTTGGCTGCACCCGTGAGTCATGCTGAAGGTATTGAAAACGCCATTGCAATTGCCATGGGAGGTAAAAGTGCCGTTGCCGATGCTGGAGCAGCTGCTGAATTGATTTTTCAGCGTACACTCACATCAGACTATAAGCCTGAAGACAACTGGCCCTTAGGTGGAACTCACTTTGGAGTGAATAACGGACCAAACGGTTATCACAACTGGAGTGGAAACCCACCCATCCAACAATTGGTAGACGACTATGAAATGATGGATGGATCTAAATTTGATTGGTCTAATGCTACTCACAAAGCAGATCCTTATGCCAACAGAGACCCTCGTATGTATGCGACCGTTTTATATGATGGTGCTTCATGGAAGCCAAGACCAGCTGATGTGGTAAGTTATGATCCGTATGATGAAATTCAAACAGGTTATTATGATGACGGAAATGGTGGTTTTGTTAATGGTGTAGACACTCGTGAATCCCCCATCGAAAACTGGAACGGTAGTAGAACACACTATAACAATAGAAAGTTCATCGACCCTAACCCTGCGTTGGTGGATAACCTCACCAGCCATCAGGTACTCCCTTGGCCTTTTATTCGCTATGCAGAAGTTGTTCTAAATTATGTAGAAGCTTCCATAGAATTAGGACAAGAAGCAGAAGCGCAAAATTGGTTGAATAAAACACGCTTTAGAGTGGGCATGCCAGCTATTACAGATAGTGGCGACGCACTCAAACAACGTTATCGCAACGAAAGACGTGTGGAATTGGCCTTTGAAGAGCACCGTTATCACGATGCCAGACGATGGCTCATTGCTAGTGAAACACTTGGCCGGGGTGTTAAAGTTATTAATGTAACTGCCACTCTAAAAGCGGGTAAATCACCAAACGTACCTTACAAACACGACAAGTCTGTATACGATTATACCTATGATGTTCAAAACGATACTTCTATCGAAAACAGAACATGGAAGGATAAAATGTATTACCGACCCATTAGTCGTGATGAAATGAATAAAAACAACTTACTGGAACAAAATCCAGGCTACTAATTCATTTCCCTTTTTAAGGTTTAAGACAATATATCCACTGTGTTTCGCAGTGGATATATTTTTTTAAATACCCAATCGCCAACCTATAAAAACAAAACTAATTTTATGTTTTTACGTCGTTCTTGTTTTGTTGCATTGCTAATGATCTTTGTAAGCTGCAACACCCCATCTTCAGAAAATGAGCCCCTGTTTCGTGCCCTTACTCCCGAACAAAGTGGTATCACCTTTGAAAACACTTTACTAGAAGGCCCCAATACCAATGTGCTGGTTTACGAATATTTTTATAATGGTGGTGGAGTGGCCGTAGCCGATTTTGATGGTGATGGATGGGAAGACCTCTATTTTACCGCCAATATGGGAGACAACAAAATGTATTTAAACCAAGGCGGACTTTCCTTTAAAGATGTTACAGAAGTGTCTCAAACAGCGGGCCGAAAAGGCCCATGGAAAACCGGTGTAACCACTGTAGATATAAATGGAGACAACCGCATGGATATTTATGTTTGCTACTCAGGAATGCTGCCCGAAAACAAACGCAGAAACCAATTGTTCTTGAACATGGGGAACAATGAAAACGGTATTCCCACTTTTATTGATGCTGCCAAACTCTATGGCATTGACGCGTCAGGATACAGCAACCAAGGGTTCTTTTTTGATTATGATCAAGACAATGATTTGGATTTGTTGCTGATGAATCACAATCCCAATTCCCTTCCCGTTTTGAATGAAGCACGATCAAAACAACTGCTGAAAATTGACGATTCTAACGCTGGACTTCGACTCTTTAAACAAGAAAATAATCGCTTTGTGGACGTAACCCAAAGTGTAGGTTTGGTGGGATCGGGCTTGTCTTATGGATTGGGCATTGCCCTTGCCGATTATAACAAAGACGGCTGGATCGATTTTTATCTCTGTAATGATTATACCGTACCCGATTATCTATACCTTAATAAACAAGGGCATTTTGAAAATGCACTTCAAAAAAGTATGGCGCACACCAGTCATTTTTCAATGGGCAATGATGCTGGAGACATCAATAACGACGGTTGGATTGATCTGATTACGCTTGACATGCTGCCAGAAGACAACAAAAGACAAAAATTACTTCGTGCGCCCGATAATTACAATCAATATGATTTAAATTTAAAAAGCGGATTTCATCATCAAATTATGCGAAACATGGTGCAACTAAACAACGGCAATGGCACCTTTAGCGAAATTGGACAATTGATGGGCGTTTCCAACACGGACTGGAGTTGGGCACCCCTCTTGGCGGATTTTGATAATGATGGATGGAACGATTTGATGATCACCAATGGCTATCGAAGAGATTATACCAACCGTGATTTTCTAAATTATATGGACACCTTTATTGCTGATAAAAAAAGTGCGCTGAGTCGAGAAGATGTAGTAGACATCATCAAAGAGATGCCCGCTTCCAATGTGAGTAATTACATTTTTAAAAACGTTAAGGGATCTTATTTTGAAAATAAAACCAACGAATGGGGGCTACAAGAACAGCGCAACAGCAATGGAGCTGCCTATGCTGATTTTGATAAAGATGGCGATTTAGACCTCGTCATCAACCACATTGACCAACCCGCAACGGTATATGAAAACCAAGGCATTTCCACAAATCATTATGTAACCATAGAACTCAATGGAGATGGAAAAAACAAACAAGCCCTAGGTGCAGAAATTAGTTTATTTGCTACTAAAACCCAACAAACAAAAACCCATTTGCCGGCCAGAGGCTATCTTTCTACCGTGAGCCAACGTACCCATTTTGGATTGGGTAGCGCCACTCAAATTGATTCTATTATAGTGCAGTGGCCCCATGGAAAAACAACGGTACACTACGATTTAAATTCTGATCGCTTGATTGCTCTAAGCCCCGAAAGTGCGGTTTCCCATCAAGAGCAAAAAAAGATTCAACCCTTGTTGGAAAAAGTTACCTCATCTTTATCACATACCATTATCCCTCCTAGCGTTTTAGACTTTGATAGGCAACCCCTCCTCCATTATCAACCCTCATTTGAAGGCCCCAAAATGATTGCTACTGATGTAAATAATGATGGATTAGAAGATATTTTGATTGGAGGAAGTCAAAATCTAGCCTCAACGCTATGGATACAAAATAAACAAGGTGATTTTATTCAAAAACCACAACCTGCATTCAAAAAAGATCAAGGAAAAGTAACCACCGATATAACCCTTTTTGATGCCGATGCAGATGGTGATTTAGATGTATTTGCCGCTCATGGAGGCTATCATTTACTTAAGGAAAATGATTCTCAACTACAAGACCAATTGTATTTAAACGATGGAAACGGTACTTTTTTACCCACCAATGGGCTTCCTGAAGATCAAATGGTGACGGCTGCAACCGCTACAGCCGATTTTAATGGAGATGGACTGCCAGATGTTTTCCTAGCCGGAGGCATCATCCCGGGAAAATACCCCAAACGGTATGCAAATAAAGTATTAATCAATCAAGGGAAAGCACTATTTAAAGCTCATAAATCATGGAACACCAAAGGCATAAACGATCACCCAGGCATTATTCGCGATGTGATTACAGATGATTTTAATGCCGATGGAAAACCCGATCTTTTAGTCGTTGGTGAGTGGATGGAACCACTTTTATGGATTAATAATGAAGAACATTTTGTGTTAGATACCACAGGAATTATTTCCAATACTACTCCGCTATTCGGGTGGTGGAATACCATTCAAAAAGCAGATCTAAATGGTGATGGAAAAACAGACTATGTACTAGGCAATGAAGGGCTAAATACACAATATCAAGCTTCTGCAAAAGAGCCCATCACCTTACAATTTGATGATTTTGATAAAAATGGAACACTAGACCCTATCTTATCATGCTATGTGCAAGGCGTTTCCTATCCCACAGCTACACGAGATGAGTTGCTCGCCCAATGGGTGGAATTAAAATCGGTTTACACCTCCTATGAAGCTTTTTCTCAGGCAACATCCGATGACCTTTTGCCGCCTCAAAAAAATAAAACGGCTCAAAAATGGAAAGCGAATGAAATGCGATCTATGATTTTAATGCATGAAAAGGGTCGGTGGGTACCCAAACCACTGCCTCAAGAAAGTCAATTCAGCCCCGTTCGAACTATACTGGCCAAAGACATTGATGGTGATGGCCACCAAGATTTGGTTTTGGCCGGAAACAGAATGCATATGGCGCTAAAATTTGGCCGATCGGATGCGCTAATAGGTTCTGTTTTAAAGGGCGACGGTGCAGGAAATCTGTCACCTATTTCCCCTTTAGAACATGGATTAAACCTTCCTTTTGAAACTACTTCAGCAGTACAAATCCATAATCAAATCCATTTTTTGACAGCAGAAAATGGCATTATTACCTATCAAAAAACAACCCAAAAATGAAGACTCAAATCTTATTTCTAGGACGCATCATACTGATTGCATTATTGTTCCAGCAATGCTCAACTAAATTACCCCAGCAAATTCCCGATTATGAGGTGGCGGCCAAATGGGCCGACATGACTTTATATATCACGCAACACACCCCAGCGAATTCGCCCACATTTGCTTCACGGTGTTTAGGTTATTTGGGACTTACACAATATGAAGCCGTAGTGCATGGCTTTACCGATCACCAATCGTTGGTGGGTCAATTGAACGGTTTGGAGGATTTACCAAAACCCGATCCAACAAAAAACTATGCATGGCCGTTGGTTTTAAATAAAGCGCAAGCGGTAATGCTGCGTTCTATTTACCTGCAAACATCAGATGAGAATAAGCACAAAATTGATTCATTAGAAAAGCATCTAGAAGCCATTCTTTCGCAAAATATAACAAGAGCTCAGAAAAAGGCCTCAAACGCTTTTGGAGAAGCTTTGGCCTCAGCGCTTTTTGAATGGTCAAAAACAGATGGTGGACACCGCGGATACCTCCAGAATTTTGATCCCCAATATACCCACAAAGAATTTCCAGGTTCATGGAAACCACCCCTATTTGCGCAATCCTTTAGCCATCATCCTTTGCATCCCTATTGGGGAAAAAACAGAACCTTTGCACCCAAAAATAAAAATTTACCACTACCCCAATTTATTCCCTATGACACATTGCCCGGAAGTCCCTATTACGAACAATTTAATGCTGTATATCAAAAAGGAAACACCCTCACCCCCGCCGAAAAGAAAACAGCCATTTGGTGGAGCGATGATCCTGATGTTACCTTTAGTCCAGGGGGACACCTCTATTATATCGCTAACCAATTGGTGCGTTCCCAACAGCCTGATTTAATAAACGCCACAAAAACGTTTGCCGCATTAGGTATGTCTATTGCTGATGCTTTTATCAATTGTTGGAAATGGAAATACCATTTTTTTTCAGAACGTCCTAACACCTTCATCCCAAAGTTTATCGATCAAAAATGGGAATCTTTTTGGCCGGACCCGCCTTTTCCATCTTTTCCCTCAGGACATGCAATACAAGCAGCAGCTGGCAGCAGAGCCCTACTTTCAATATATGATAACAACACAGCCTTTGTTGATAGCGCTCATGTGGGACGGCCTAGAGATTATGTGCGCAACACACCCTTTGAAAGAAGACCTTTTAAAACCCTTTGGGAGGTGGCGTTAGAAACCGCCGATTCTCGTTTTTATGGGGGTATTCATACTGCCCAAGACAATGAAGTGGGACTCATGCAAGGAAAAATAATTGCTGAAAATATCATTGGGTTGCAATGGGAAAAATAAATCAAATTTATTTATTCCTGTTAGGTTCTACCCTTCTGTGGGGGCAACAATTTACAGACATCACCCAAACCGCTGGAGTGGATCACCACTTTGAAGTTTTTGAGGGTATGTTTGGCGGTGGGGTGGCTGTGCTAGACTTTAACAACGATGGATTTGAAGATCTATACCTCACAGGCGGGCTTCAAAACGATCAATTATTGCAAAATAATGGCAACGGTACCTTTACCAATCGTTTTAATAACAGTGGCCTCGAATTGTTAAATAATTATGCTACACAAGGAGTAGTGGCAGCTGATTTTAACCGAGACGGCTGGAAAGACCTCTTCATTACCACCATCACCCAAAACAACTTGGATCAAAAAATTCCAAGGGCCCAAAATTTTATTTTTCTCAACCAAGGCGATGGCACTTTTCAAGACAAAAGCAGTGCCTTTAAAATTGATAAAGCAGCCACTTTCAGCACTGGAGCAGCAGTTGGCGATATTAACCTAGATGGTTATCCCGATCTATATGTGGGAAATTATTTTACTGAATATGAGGGGGGCTTAAAGGAAATTAGCGACGCAACCATTGTTAATGCCGGAAAAACAGCCAAGGGATTTCTTTATGAAAACAAGAACGGTAAAAAATTTAGCAATGTTTACAGTAAATATGGTCTCAAACACAGAGGATTTAGTTTTGGTGGCATTTTTACCGACTTTGATAATGACGCCGATATAGATCTCTTAATTAATAATGATTTTGGGTATAAGGCGAAACCAAATTATTTACTAGAAAATAAATTTCCCGAAAAACAATTTGACTATGTAGCCAAAGAAAAACAACTGGATTTACGCATCAATGCCATGGGTGCTGCCACGGCAGACATTAACAATGACGGATGGTTAGATTATTTCATCACCAACATACGTTTTAATATGATGATGGTGAGCCAGTCGGATTCACTCACTTATCAAAACCAACTTGAAGCCTTGGGTATGCAACATTTTGCAATCAGTTGGGGGGCCAATTTTGCTGATTTTGATCAAGATGGTGATGTGGATCTTTTTGTCTCCAATGGCGATCTCAATCCAAATTGCCAAGCCATGTATAATTTCTATTTTGAAAATACGGGTACTGGATTTATAGAAAAAAGTGGCGCTGTTGGACTTAAAGATTACGGCATTGGAAGAGGATCTGCTGTATTTGATTTAGAAAATGATGGTGACTTAGACCTTGTTGTCATTAACCAAGCACCCACCATGCCCTATGGCCCGCCATCCATCACAAGAATATACAGAAACGATGTAACAAAAGGCAACTACCTAAAAATTAAACTCATAGGAAAGGCTGCAACGCCATCTGGCTTTGGTGCGCGGGTTAGACTTTATGCTAATGATTTGCATTTGCAACAGGAAATAGATGGCGGCAACTCGAGTCACCTCTCTCACAATTCTACCCTGGCCCATTTTGGTTTAGGTGCGCGCACCATCGTTGATTCGCTTGTGGTAACCTGGCCAGGGGGGTATCAACAAAAGAAATATAACCTCCCCGTAAATCAATTGGTTACCATCATAGACGATCGGCCGTTTAAAAAACCATTTTTTAATTCCCAGATAATATGGATTATGGGTTTGGGACTGCTGCTTATATGTCTTTTGTTAGTTTATAATAAATTTAAAAATCGTGTGTAAATTTATTTCAAATTCTGTTTTTTACTATCTTGTTGATGGTTTAACTGATTTGATGATAGAATGAAAGCAACACGATTTAACAAAACCATCCCCCTTTTATTTCTTTTCTTTTTCCTTCAGTGCTCAAAAAATGAAGAAATAAACACCCCACTTTCTACCTTTAACCTTCGTACTGAAGTATATCCTGAAAACACTGGAAACATTACGCCCGCTCCTGGTGTATATAAAGAGGGAATTATCAAAACTGTGTATGCTAGACCCGAACCCGGTTATATGTTTGATCATTGGGAGGGGATCATCAATGGCCTAGACAACCCGTGTGTGATTGCTTTTTATGTAGATCATGATATACGAGCTGTTTTTAAAAAAGACACCCTTTCTAAAAGAGTGGTGGCAGGTGGCAATGGCAAAGGAATTAACGAAGACCAATTTGACTATCCCACGGGTATTGCGCTGAATCAAGCGGGTGATATTTTTATCAGCGATATGCATAACCATCGAATTCAAAAATGGAAACGCGGTGCCAACAAAGGAACTACTGTGGCAGGGGGTTATGGATTTGGATCGCATCCGGCACAGCTCGACACCCCCGGCAATATTGTTTTGGATAAAGAGGGATCCATTTATATAACCGACTCAGGCAATCACAGAATTCAGAAATGGAAAATGGGGGATGAAATTGGAGAAACCGTCATTGGGCATAAGGGGGGCGGAAGTGGTTTGGATCAATTGGACACTCCCTTTGGTATTGCATTGGATGTAAACGGTGATATATATGTGAGTGAAATTAATAATCACCGCGTAACCAAATGGAAATTTGGAGCCGCATCTGGTGAAGTGGTAGCTGGTGGAAATGGAGAAGGCAATGGCCCCAATCAATTGGCCTATCCATTGGGGATTTGTATAGATAACGAACAAAACCTTTACATTGCTGACAGTTATAACCACAGGATTCAGCTTTGGAAACCGGGTGCCAAAAAAGGGATTACATTAATTGAAGGAAAAAAATTAGAAGATGGCTATCACTTTTTTAGCGGGGTGACATTAGCCAATAAAAATACTCTTATCATTTCTGATTATGATAAGAAAAACATTCTCCGTTATCACTTAAACGAAAATTCTTTAGATACTTTAAGTTTCAATTCTTCTGATGTGTCACTGGGATTAAATCATCCCTATCAAGTGGCTGTAGATGCACTTGGTGATTTAATCATTACCGATGCTAAAAACAATCGCATTCAAAAATGGAAACCCAAATCTAACTAAACATCTGGAAGTATTATTATAGAAAAACGCTTGCCGAATTGTTAAGCGATAACACCCGATCCGAGCAATTCATTTTTTTGGTACCAAGCCACAAATTGCCCTGGTGTTACTGCTGATTGAGGGGTGTCAAAACACACAAAAAAACCTTCTTCAAGTGCCACCAACCGTGCCTTTTGGAGGGCTTGCCGATAACGTATGCGGGCTTCTACATCAAGGGTTTCACCTATACCTAAGCGTAGATCTTCGCGCACCCAATGCACGTCTTGTGGTGCTACTCGCAGCACGCTGCTAAACAAACCAGGGTGGTTTTTACCCTCACCTACATAAAGTATATTTTGTTTTACATCAGTATCCAAAACAAATAGGGGTTCGGGAGTGCCTCCAACAGCCAAGCCCTTACGCTGACCTACCGTAAAAAAATGGGCCCCGTTGTGGGTTCCCACTTCTACCCCATCTGCTGGTTCATACATAAGCTTTTGTGCTTGTTGCAGCAAGGGAGCGGTAACGATTGGTCGTTTTTTATATTTTTCAAGTTGATCTGAAATGGCAATAATGCGTCCCGCTTTGGGTTTTAATTGCTGTTGTAGAAAATCGGGCAAACGTACTTTTCCAACAAAACACAGGCCCTGAGAATCGCGTTTTTCAGCAGTAATAAGCCCTTGTTCTTTAGCCTTTTGACGCACTTCGCTTTTTTGTAAATGACCAATTGGAAAAAGGGCTTTGGCCAATTGCTCTTGGGTGAGTTGACACAAAAAATAAGATTGATCCTTATTGGTGTCGGCACCTGAAAGCAGTCTATAGGTGTCTTTGGAATGGGAAGAAGAAACGGTTTCTTTTTGACAGTAATGCCCTGTTGCCACAAAATCGGCTCCTAGGGAAAGGGCTATTTTGAGGAATACATCAAATTTAATTTCACGATTACAAAGTACATCAGGGTTTGGGGTTCTGCCTCGTTCATATTCAGCAAACATATAGTCCACAATGCGCGCTTTATATTCTTTGCTTAAATCAACCGTTTGAAAAGGAATGCCTAATTTTTCGGCCACCAACATGGCATCGTTGCTGTCTTCCAGCCAGGGACATTCACTAGAAATAGTAACCGATTCGTCATGCCAGTTTTTCATAAACAAGCCTATCACTTCATAGCCTTGTTCCACCAACAAATGTGCTGCAACACTAGAATCAACTCCGCCAGAAAGCCCGACAACAACACGTTGCTTTTTCATATGGCAAAAATACAGAACTCTTCGTAAATACTAACGACGTCTTCCGCCCGCCTTTTTTTGCTTTTCGGCCTCTTCCATGGCTTTCTGTAAACGGGCAGAAAAACCGCCTGCTTTTTTGGGCTTCTTTTTGTTTTCTTCCAGTTTGGCATGAATTTTTTTGTCGTCAATAATATAATTTTTAATGACCAACATGAGGAAGATGGTTAGCAAGTTGGATACGAAATAGTATAAACTCAATCCACTAGCATAATTATTAAAGAAGAAGAGCATCATCAGCGGCATTAAATACATGATGATTTTCATATTAGGCATGCCGGGTTGTTGAGGCATGGGCTGTTGACCAGTGGTCATTTTTGTATAAAAGAAAATAGCTATGGAAGCCAAAATAGGAAATAAACTTACATGATCTCCATAGAAGGGAATGGAGAAGGGCAAATCCAATACCGAATCGTAGGATGAGAGGTCATCGGCCCATAGGAAACTTTTTTCACGTAAGACAAAGGCCACAGGAAAAAATGTAAACAAGGCATAAAAAACTGGCAATTGGATTAAGGCTGGTATACATCCTGCCAATGGACTCGCTCCGGCACTGCTATACAAACTCATGGTTTCTTGTTGACGTTTCACCGCGTCGTCTTTGTATTTGGCATTGATGGCGTCTACTTCGGGACGTAATAATTTCATTTTAATTTGAGAAACATACGATTTGTATGTGACGGGTGACATGGCTAAACGCACAATAATGGTTAGCACAATAATGGCAATTCCATATGGAAAAATGGTAGATAAAAATCCAAAGAGGGGTAAAAAGATCCAACGGTTTATCCAGCCAAAAATGCCCCAACCTAACGGAATAGAAGTTTCCAAATCTCCTGGCAACGCCGCCAGGGTTTTATAGTCGGTGGGGCCATAATAAAAATTGAATTGAGCGGCAATTTCACCATTGTCTTTTGGAAGAGGAAAACGGGAGCGAAAACGCTTTGTATATTGTTCTTCCAATTCGGCCTTACTGGCTAAATTTTCCGACTGCATCAATACATTTTCCAAAGGCGCTTGTGGCACTAAAATAGCACTGAAAAAGTGTTGTCTGTAAGAAATCCAGCGAATGTTGCTCAGCTGTTCTTCATCTTCTCCACTAAGCGATAAGTAATCTACACGATCCTCTTCATAACCGTACGTGTATTCGGTATAGCGATTTTCGTATTCGATACTCCTAGAATTTCGAAATACAGTTGTAGTCCAGTCAAATTGTGGTGCGGTGTTATTGTTTAGCACAGAAGCAAAGCCACTGGTAGTAATGGATAATGCTACTTGATAGCCATCATTGGGGAGGGTATAGGTGAATTGAATGCTTTGATTAGCGGCACTTTGAGCCTCTAAAATCAATTGTTGAGCATTGTTGTTTGTAACCAATCGAGGGGTGAAATACATCTCAGAGGTATTGAGTTCCATCCCATTTAATGCTTTTAATAACACATTGAATTGGGTGTTGTTTTCATTAATCAAAAACAACGGTAGATCTTTATAATTATTAAATTCTTTAAGTCTTAAACTTGCAATACCCGCTCCTTTGGGATTAATTTCAAAAGCTAACTTTTCATTTTCAAGATTGATAACACCCCTTTCATTGTTTTGAAAAAGCGGACTAAAATCACCGAAAGTTTGCGTCAAATTTATTTGCTCTGCAGTATTGGAAATGGCTTCTTGCTGAAGGGGTTGTTCCGCAGGTTGTTGGGTGGCTGCCGGTGCTTCCACACTGTTCTCCTCGGGAGCATTTCGATACAGCATCCAGGTGAGAATAAGTGCTATAAGGATAAATCCTATAAATTGGTACGGATCAAATTTTCTTTCTTCCATTTAAGGTGTTTTTATGGATGTGTTGAATGGGTGAGCGCTGCCTTGATAAATGCAACAAAAAGTGGGTGGGGTTGCGCCACCGTACTTTCATATTCGGGATGAAACTGCACCCCCACAAACCATGGATGTGATTTGATTTCTACAATTTCCACCAGATTGGTTTCGGGATTGGTGCCCACTACATTAAAATCGTCATCAAAAATCTTTTCAGCAAAGGCATTATTAAATTCATATCGGTGGCGATGGCGTTCCGATATAATGTTCTTTTGATATATAGCATGGGCCAGTGATTGTTTTTCCAAGGCACAATCCCAAGAGCCAAGACGCATGGTGCCTCCTTTGTTGTGTATACTCTTTTGAGATTCCATTAGGTCAATTACTGGAGCCTCGCAGTCGGGATCCATTTCGGCTGAATTTGCGTTTTGAATACCCACCACATGACGTGCATATTCAATCACTGCCATTTGCATACCCAAACAAATTCCTAAGAAGGGGATGTTGTTTTCTCGGGCATATTGAACGGCTGTAATTTTTCCTTCTATCCCTCTTTCACCAAAACCGGGCGCCACCAAAACACCGTCCACTTGAGACAAAAGTGTAGCCACATCTTGTGGATTAACATTTTCAGAATGAATACTAATTATTTCAACCTGGGTTTCATTTTTTGCGCCTGCATGAAATAATGATTCTAATATCGATTTATAGGAATCTTGTAACTCTACATATTTACCCACCAATCCAATTTTGACCTGCTCTTTGGGATTTTTAAATTTGTTTAAAAATTGATTCCATTCGGACAAATCGGGTTCTTGTTTGGCTTTTAATTGCAGTTTTTCTAAAACCACTTTATTCAACCCCTCTTCTAACATTTTTAAGGGGACATCATAAATGGTTTCTACATCAATGGATTGAATCACTGCCTCGCGTTTCACATTACAAAACAGGGCAATTTTTTCTCGTAATTCTTCGGGCAATTCGTGTTCAGTTCGGCAAACAATAATGTCGGCCGCAATTCCACTTTCCATGAGTGTTTTTACCGAATGTTGGGTGGGCTTGGTTTTTAATTCTCCCGAAGCAGCCAAAAAAGGAATTAAGGTTAAATGAATCACTAAAGCATTTTCTTTGCCTAAATCCCAAATCAATTGGCGCACCGATTCAATATAGGGAAGGGATTCTATATCCCCTACAGTGCCTCCAATTTCAGTAATGATGATATCATAATCGCCAGATTCTCCCAAGAGCAACATTCGCGATTTGATTTCGTTGGTGATATGAGGAATAACTTGTACCGTTTTACCCAAAAATTCTCCCCGCCGTTCTTTCTCAATCACGTTTTGATAAACGCGACCCGTTGTAACATTATTGGCCTGAGAGGTTTTTTGGTTAAGAAAACGTTCATAATGACCTAAATCTAAGTCGGTTTCGGCGCCGTCGGTAGTCACATAACATTCACCGTGTTCGTAGGGATTCATGGTGCCCGGATCTACATTGATGTAGGGGTCAAATTTTTGAATTGTGACTCGAAAGTTCTGTGCTTGAAGCAACTTGGCTAGCGATGCAGCAATAATTCCTTTTCCCAAGGAAGACGTTACCCCGCCGGTTACAAAGATATATTTTGGTTTCCCCATCCGGTAGTTTTAATTATGAAACACCGGGTTCAAATTTACAAAAATCATCACCATTTATAGGCATATACTACCATTCTTTTAGTTCCGTAACCTGATAGCCTTGGTGTTGCAAAATGAGTACAGCCTCATTTACATAACTATTGTTTTGATCGGGGGCATAAGAAAACGAACTCTGAATGTAGAACGTTTCCCCAATAGAAAGGCTTTTTTCAAGCGACCCGCTATAAGCCATTCGCAACAAAACATCAAGCGTTACATCATATGCTCGGATGGCCTCTTTAGAAGGAGGTTTACCGAACGCTTGGATATATTCTTGTTCAAAGTCAGAAAATTGATCGGTAGATTTATTGATGGTATTGGCGGGATAAGTAAATCCAATACCCCCTAAAACTTTTAGATCTATATCGGCTTTGTCGTATAAATTATCACGATAGGTTGTAAATACCTGTACGGATCGATCGGCTGTATTTTGAGCATTCATTTGAGTTAATACACTGGCAATGAGAGGGAAAGAAGAAGTTTCAAAAATAACTTTATTGGGCAGTGAATCCACCAATAGAGAATCCACCAATTCAGGTAAAAGGTAGCCTTCTTTTTCGGGGCGTAGTCGAATGGCAGTAGGAAATTTTTGCAGTAATTCACGCTCAACAGATCGGTTTAGGGAGTCGGCTACAACCACTATGTTTTGTGTGCTATCCAATTTTTTTTCTAAGAAAGAGAGCATTTTTTCTCTATAAACCCTTTTTTGCGTTTGGGTTTGGTATATAGCCCTTCGCTTTCGCACCGCATTGGTGGATAGCGGAGTTATTTTAGGAATAGGTTCCACTTGACTAAATGATGATAAATAGTCAAAATTAGAAGGGATTATAGGCCCCATAATCACATCTGTGCCTCGCCAATCTTGCGAGTTAACCACCTCTTTGATTTTGCTTTTACTATTTTCCGTATCATATACTTTTACATCAATAGGTATGCCTATGGCATTCACTTTTTTTGCTGCAAGGGTGGCTCCCATATAAAAATCAAAAGCCACCGTGTAGAGGTTTCTGTTTTCTAGGAGTGGACGCACCAAATGGAGGGAGTCTAGATTGAGTTCCTGAGCACGAAAAGGCAACATTAAAGCCATTTTCAAGGGCTTTGTTTGCATCACAGAATCAAACAAATTGACACGTTCCATCAACAAATCATCAGTCACTTTTAAATCCCCAGAAAAAGCCGCAGGCACTTTGAGTACCATGCCCTCTTGCAAACCTCTTTCTAAAAGCTCTGGGTTTAAGGAGTCTAAAACGGTTTTAGTCACACCCAATTTTTTTTCTATACGATAGTAGCCCTCTTTGGGCAAAACCATATAATAATTAAAAAGGGAATCTTTTTCGGGTAACACTCTAGATTCTGATAAGAGGGGTACTTGAAGGGTTTGACCAATTTTAAGCCCTTGTTTTATTATTGGGTTTTTTTCCTCTAAGGCGGCAATGGTGGTACCATATTGATAGGCCAAACGCCATTTTGTTTCTTTGGGTTGCACCACATGGGTTTGCCATTGTATGCTGTCTTGCTCTTTAACAAACAGTGGTTCAGATTCGGCTACGGTTATCTCGGGCAGTTCAAAAATGGGAATCCGCAGCCGCATGCGTTTGCGCAACCCTGTCTTAGATAAAATAGGGTTGTATTCTTCTAGGGCTTCTTGGGAAATGTTATATTGTTTGCTTATCCCAAATAGGGTTTCTCCGGCACGTACTTTATGATATTCAAATCCCGTGGGCATTTGTTGAGCACTTAGACCAAGGGCCAAAAGAAATAACGGAATTATGTGAAAATATTTAGAAATCATGGTGTCGTATTATCAATAATCATTCCCATTCAATGGTGGCCGGTGGTTTTGAACTTATATCATACACCACTCGGTTGATTCCCTTGACATTATTTATAATTTGATTCGATATTTTTTGTAAAAATTCATAAGGCAAATTTACCCAATCGGCTGTCATGCCATCGGTGGATTGCACCGCTCGAAGAGCCACACATTTTTCATAGGTACGCTCATCCCCCATCACACCCACACTGTTTACAGGTAATAAAATGGCGCCGGCCTGCCACACTTGATCATATAAATTGTGTTCTTTTAATCCTTGAATAAAAATGGCATCTGCCTCTTGGAGCAGCGCTACATTATCTTTTGTGATGGGTCCCAATATACGAATGGCTAATCCGGGTCCTGGAAATGGGTGGCGTCCTATAAGCGCTTCGGACATGTTCATGCTCCTACCCACACGGCGAACCTCATCCTTAAATAACATCCGCAACGGCTCCACCACCTTAAGTTTCATGTAGTCTGGAAGTCCTCCCACGTTGTGGTGCGATTTAATTGTGGCTGAAGGGCCATTTACCGAGGTAGATTCTATTACATCGGGATATATGGTACCTTGTGCCAACCAAGTAGCACCCACCACCTTTTGGGCTTCTTCGTCAAAAACATCTATGAAATGATTGCCAATTATTTTCCTTTTGGTTTCAGGATCATCAACACCCTCTAGGGCATTCAAAAATAAGCCACTAGCATCAACACCTTTTACGTTGAGCCCCATACCTTCATATTGTTTTAATACTTCTTCAAATTCATTTTTGCGTAACAAACCGTTGTTTACAAAAATGCAGTTGAGCTGATTGCCAATCGCCTTGTGCAACAAGATGGCCGCAACAGATGAATCTACACCCCCTGATAAACCAAGAATAACTTTTTCAGTGCCAATTTTTTCTCGCAAAGCCTTGACAGTGGTTTGCACAAAAGAATCGGGAGTCCAGTTTTGTGCCACGCCAGCTATTTTCACTAAAAAGTTTTCTAATATCAATTTTCCTTCTGTAGAATGATATACTTCAGGATGAAATTGAATACCATATGTTTTTTCGTCTTCTAAGGTGAAGGCTGCATTTTCAACATCTTCAGTGCTAGCTAAAAGTACGCCTCCTTCTGGCAAGGTCTTGATGGTATCACTATGACTCATCCACACCTGACTTTGGGTTTGCACTCCTTCAAAAAACAAATCACCTTGTGGCAATACATTTAAATGGGCTCTGCCATATTCTCTTTTGTTTGAAGCGCTCACCTTACCACCAAAAAAATGGGCAATATATTGCGCACCATAGCACACGCCTAGCAGCGGTTTTTTTCCTTTGATGTTTGTTAAATCGGGATGCGGAGCATCTTCATGCCGCACTGAATAGGGAGATCCAGACAAAATCACGGCCTTAAATTGATCTAAATCAGCAGGAATTTTATGATAGGGGTGTATTTCGCAGTATATAAAAAGCTCTCGCACTCTTCTTGCAATAAGCTGAGTATACTGGGAACCAAAATCGAGAATGAGTATTTTTTCTTGCATGGCCAAAAATACGATTTAATTCACGGTATGGAAATCTCCCAGTCTTTAAAAAATACACAAGGATTGTTAATATTTAATCAGACTAAATTCTAGGGCAAAAGGATCGAGGGTTTCCATAAGATCAGCTATGAAATCAGGGCCATAGTCAACAAAAAAACTTGTAAAGTTAGCTTGTCTTTCTTGCAAACTATCGTTAGGAAAAAGGGATTCATGCAAGGTTGCCATGCGTTTCACATGATCTGCCAATTTTCTTTTTTGAGCACTCAACAAACGTTTTTCAAGCGTTTCAATTCCTTTAAATTGTTTGGCTTTTTGTGCTTGCACTGCTCCTTTAAAAGAGGGGTCGGTTGTTGCCACTAATTCCTCTAAATGGTCAAATTGCGATTGCAGTTGCGTTTTAAGAAAACTGAGATCTAAATCAATGTTGCTGATTTGTCTAATTTTTTTATTGATTAATTCATTGCGCGATAAAAAGAGGTCTTCGGAAGAAAGTTGCAAACGCGCCACCTTTTGGTCGCTTTTTGATGTCATTAACAGCGCACTGTTTCGGAGCAATAAAATGGGAAAAGGGGTTTGCTCGGATTCAAAAAAACTTTTTAGTTGAAACCAATAGGCCAACTCACCACCACCACCCACATAGGCCACATTGGGCAATATTGTTTCTTGATAAAGTGGACGCAGCAACACATTGGGTGAAAATCGTTCAGGGTGCGTGTTCAATTCTGCAATTAACGTCTCGGCGGTTTTGGATGCGTCCAAACCTTCAAAAAGAAATTGATCTCCGTTTTTTTTAATTCGGTGCCGACCATTTTCTGTGAGGTAAAAAAGATTAATTTCTCGAGGATTGACTTGTGGCACAAAATTTTGATGATAGGCTTTTTGCAATCTTTGGGTCTGTGCTAAAACCGTTTCATAGCATTGTTGCTGTTCTAGTTCACGTTGCATGGGCGGCACAAACACTTTTTTTAGTGCCGAATCATTGCCATCTAATATCACAAGAGGATAATCAGCAAATAGGAATTGTACAAAAGTACGTGTGGCCGTTGCTAAATCAGGTGCTTTACGATAACTTTCGGCAATCCATTCTTTGAGTAGTGCGGTGCCAGGCTTGTGTCCTAAATGCTGCTCAAAAAGATCGAGTACGGGCTGTAAATCGTCTAGAGCAATAGTGCCCACTGCACGTCCCGCTTGTTTACTATTCCATTGAATTTTCTTTCCTTCAAACAAAAAAGATTGAATTTCTTCAAAATCATGATCTTCTGTGGCCATCCAATACACAGGAACAAAATTGTAATCGCTGTGTTTTTTATTCAATTCTTGCGCCGCCTTAATGACGGTGATGATCTTATATATAAAAAATAAAGGGCCGGTCATTAAACACAATTGGTGTCCCGTGGTAATGGTTACCGTATTGTCTTTTTTCAAAAGATCAATGCCTTTTTGGGCCGCTGGAAATAAGGTTAAATTGTTGTATTGTTTTTGAAGGGTTTCCACCAACACTGCTCGATTGTCAGATGTAAAGGATTGGCTTTTTTCTTTGGCTTGTTTTTCAAAATTGGCCAGCGTTGGAAAACGACCATAAAACGGTTGCAAACTGCTTTGCTGCGCTAAATAATCGCACATCAAGACAGAAAAGCGCCCAGTCTTTGCAAAGGGGATGGCCGTGTGTTGCATAGCTTATTTTGTGTAAAGATATCTGTTTTTTTAGAAGTAGATTTAAACTGAAATTACAAAGCCTTTTCAATCATTCAATATGGCATACTATTTGTTAAACAAGCGCTAAAAAAATCTAATGAAACATTCGTTTTTTGCGACTTTTCCCCTCCTTCTACTTTTTTTATCTTGTAGCATCACCTTTGAAAACGATGACCAAGAAGAAATACTCCAAAAAAATGAAGAGGGCAGAAAAGTGGTTGATGTTGCTTATTATACACCCATATATGCCAAGCCCAATGAAGCTGCTCTTAAGACAACTGTTATTGACCCCATTCCCTACAGCAAGGCCGGAAAAATTATAACCTATAAAAATTATATCTTAATTAACAAACCCCTAGAAGGCATCCACATTTTAGACAACAGTGATCCTACTGCCCCTGAAAACATTGCTTTTTTTGAACTTAAAGGAAACATTGATCTCGCCATTGTAGACGATCGACTTTATGCCGATATGTTTTCTGCCCTTGTGGTTATTGATGTGTCAGACATGGAAAACCCAAAATTGATTGATGATTTTACGGTAGAAGATGTTTTTTATTATGACCCTTGGTGGAATTTTGAACCCCTCGAAGAGGCACGTGATTATGACTATATCTCAAGCGATCCTATTGACTACTCCAAAGGCATAGTGGTGGGCTGGGAATTGGAAATTCGTCAAGAAGAAGAAAGTGTACTTCGTACCTTAAATGATCAAATTTATACCTTTGACGCTGTGAGCAGTGAAGTTTCTGTTGCTGACGATGCATCATTAGTAAGCACAGCAGGCTCTATGGCGCGCTTTTTACCGATCGAAAACTACCTTTATGCTATTAACAACAGTGATTTATTGCTGTTTGAAATCAATAAAGATGAAAAACCCAATCGATGGGGAAAATTAGGGACCAACACCTGGGCTGAAACACTCTATACCTTAAATGATTTACTTTTTGTTGGATCGGCCACAGGCATGCTAATGTATGATGTTTCCGAAGCTGGAAATCCTACATTTATCAACAAAATAGATCATTTTAGAAGTTGCGACCCTGTGGTGGCCGATTTGGATTATGCTTACGTTACGTTACGGGGTGGCACCAATTGCTTTACTGAACGAAACGAATTGCAGATCATTAACATTCAAAATCCTGAAACATTAGAAGTCACCGCCACCCATTTGATGTTCAACCCGCATGGATTGGCAGTATATGAAAACTTTGTTATCGTTTGTGATGGAACAGCTGGAATTAAAGTGGTGAATGTGACTGACAAAAGTGCCCCTATGGTAGCGGAAATCTATCCCATCGAATTTGCTTACGATATTATCTTAGACTACCCCAACGCCTTGGTGGTGGGCGAAGAAAAATTATATCAATATGACCTCAGCGAATTGCCCAAATTGACCCTCACGAGTGAGTCGGCGTTAGAGGCTCAGCAGAAGTAATCGGCGCTCCTTCCAGATCAAAATCTGTGGCGGCAGTAATGTTTACGTCCACAAACTGCCCCTGTTTTAGATAAAACCTTTGGGCATCAATCAACACTTCATTGTCTACATCGGGAGAGTCTTTGTATGTCCGACCTACATAAAAATTTCCTTCTTTACGATCAATAATACACCGGTATGTTTGTCCGATGCTTTTTTGATTTTCTTCCCATGAAATTTGCGATTGAATTTCCATAATTTCATTTAAACGCTCTTGTTTCACAGCCTCAGGAACAGAATCTTTTAACAGATAGGCATGTGTATTTTCTTCATGGCTGTAGGTAAAACAACCCAAACGATCAAAACGTGTGGTTTTCACCCATTGTTTTAGGGTTTCAAAATCTTCATCGGTTTCTCCGGGATAACCCACAATAAGCGTAGTGCGTAATGCAATATTGGGAACCACCGTTCGCATTTCTTCAAGCAAAGCGGTTGTTTTAGCTTTAGTAGTGCCTCGGCGCATGGATTTTAAAATGGGATCGGCAATGTGCTGAAGGGGTATGTCTAAGTAGTTGCAAATTTTGGGTTGTGCTTGCATCACTTTCAAAACATCTTTTGGAAATCCGGTAGGAAAGGCATAGTGCAACCGAATCCATTCAATACCCTCCACTTGGGCTAACGCTTCCAGTAGGGCCGCTAGCTTTCTTTCTTTATACAAATCTAACCCATAAAAGGTAGTGTCTTGACCAATCAGAATCAATTCTTTAACCCCCTTGGCAGCAAGTGTATTGGCTTGCTCAACTAAATCTTCAATAGAACGAGATTGGTGTTTGCCTCGCATCAAGGGGATCGAACAAAACGAACAAGGACGATCACAACCTTCTGAAATTTTCAAATAGGCATAATGCTTTGGGGTGGTCAACATACGCTCGCCAATAAGTTCATGTTTGTAGTCAGCCCCCAAAACCTTCAGCAACGCAGGCAATTCGGTAGTTCCAAAATATTGATCTACATCCGGAATTTCTTTTTGCAAATCGGGTTTATAGCGTTCACTTAAACAACCCATCACATACACTTTGTCTATAGCGCCTGCTTTTTTACGTTCAATTTGCGTTAAAATGGTGTTGACCGATTCTTCTTTGGCATTATCAATAAATCCGCAGGTGTTAATCACCACAATATTTCCTTCTCCCTCATGGCTCACCGCTTTTTTATTGGCCTGCAATTGCCCCATAAGCACTTCGGAATCAAAAATATTTTTTGAACACCCCAAGGTGATGACATTAATGTGGTTGGTTATTGAGCTTTTTGTACGCATCTTATGGATAATATTCGGGTGGTTTACGGTGGCGAGCGATTTTTTCAAAGGCAGCAGCCAATTCAATAAGCAATTGTTCTTGTTTGCCCTGCGCAATAAGGCTCATATTTTGTGGTTTTCCATCGGCATAAAATCCAATGGGTAGGCCAATGGCGCTATAATGTACCGTGGCCAAATGGCTAGAGGTAAAGTAATCTAACGTTATCAAAGCATCCAATCGATTTTCTTCAAACAGCGCATCCATCGCTTTTGTTAGCGCTGCTCTAAAGCTTTCTTTTTTTAGCTGAAATGTTTCATAGTTGGTGGTGTCTTGGGCAATATTTTCAAAAATGGCTTGGCCATAGGGGGCATTTTTTTCAGCTGCTTGACGATTAAAAGCAATGATATCGGTAATGTTTTTTGCAGAAAGGGATGCATTTCCATAGGTTTCAATGTAGCGAGGAAGGTCCACCTTCATATCGGTGTCTAAAATTTTAATAAACAACGCTATGTCTATTTCGGGAAGGGTAACTTCCATCACTGTTCCACCAGCCTTTTTGATTTGTTGCACTGCTTGTTGTATTAGGGTATCTTGGGCGTCTGTATCCACCAAACCAAAGCGTTTCCCTTTTAGACTGGCGTTTTCTAAGAATGCTGGGTTTAAGGGGCTAGCGGCGTAGCTATATTTATCTTTGGGATCATAACCAATTAAGGCATTATAAATTAAAAGATTATCTATAACCCATTTTGTCATGGGACCGGCTGTGTCAAAAGTGGAAGAAATGGGAATGATTCCTGAACGACTCACAGCGCCAATGGTCGGTTTTAGCCCCACCAAGGCATTTTTGGCCGCAGGCGATAATATTGAACCCGAAGTTTCTGTGCCAATGGTTGCCACCGCATAATTGGCCGCAGCAGCCACCCCACTTCCCGAACTAGAACCCCCCGATTCAAAAACTTTTCGCCCATAGGGATTTAATGTTTGCCCACCCAGTGCACTATAACCAAGGGGACAACCCTCGCAAAAATAGTAGGCCCATTCACTTAAATTGAGTTTTCCTAAAATCAATGCTCCTTGCGCTTTTAATTGATTCACAATAAAAGCATCAGCTTTGGTTTGATTGGTTGCAAACACTGCCGCACCAGCAGTGGTGGGCATGGCAGCCGTATTAATGTTGTCTTTCAAAAGAATGGGCATGCCATAAAGTGGCTGTTGAGTGGCCTTTTCGGGATGGTTGTCTTTTTCACGTGCTTGCGCCAAAACGGTTGGATTTAAACTTATAACAGCATTGAGATATAAGTTAGGGTCGGTTTCATAACGATAAATTCTATAGAGGTAAAACAAGGTCAACTCTTCATAGGTAAAAATCTTTTGGGCAATAGCTCTTTGAAGTTCGGGAATGGATTGCTCTAAAATATGAGGTTTCAATTCTTTATAGCGATTAGCAAACCCTAACAATTCCTTTTCAAAATGGGTGAACCACTGGTTCTTGTCAGTATGTTGCGATTGCAAACGTTTGTATTGTAGCCGCTGATTTTCATGGGTGGCGTTTTTAGCCAACTCCGCTGTTTCATCATAAGGCACCCATTTAGTTAATTGGGGCGGGGTGTTGCACTGCCAAAAAATAAGACCCAAAAATAAAATTGCTCTAGTTTTCATTGTTTGGCAAAACGCGTTTTAAAAAATTGAGGGTAGCGGTGGTCACTTGGTCATAATTTTTGGTTGACAAAAAAGAAGTCATCACATGTTCTCCCGCTTCTGGAAAGGTCATTTTTTGCTTTAAAGAATCGGGAGTACCCAATTGTTCATACATTTCTAAAAGGGCGGGTATTGAAACCACATCGTCTTTGTTTTGTTCGTCTTTAAAATAATATCCCATAAAAAGCGGCTTTGTGAATGCAACAAACGTTTCGGGTTGCATTTTTAATTCTAAGAATTTTTGCAAATGAGCGCCAGATTCTAAACGGGTGATGTAGGTCCAATATTTCTTTTTTTCTTCGGTGAGCCGATCCATTTCATGATAATTTCCTCCCTTAACCAATCGAGCCAATTGAATGCCCCAAGGTTTGGATAAAACCACTGCCGCTGGATCGGCCAAACGAATGTTGGGGGAATAAACTGCTACAGCAGCCACTTGGGGATCCTGCCCCAGTGACAGGGCAAGTGTGGATCCATGAGAAGTTGCAAGGATAATCACTTTTTCACCCAAGTTTTTAGCAATGGCAAGCGCCTCTTTGGCACTTTCCCAATAGGGGTCGTTATGAAAATTGAGCATGGGCTCCTTTTCATCCAATCCATGACCATATAAACGAGGTACATATAAATTGGCTCCCAGGGCTTTGGCAATATCTATATGCACCGGATCTCCTTCAATGGGACTGGCCGTAAACCCATGATAATATAAAACAGCATATTCTGTTTTTTGAGGAATGGAATCATGAAAAAGCAGAACCGATTGGTTGCCTGGTTTGATGTTTGCTATGGCGGCCTCACTATTTTCAATATAATTGGCTAATGTGTTTAATTCTTGTGGCACTTCAGGCATTGTGGGGTCCAAAACGGGCGTTTCTACCCTAGGACCCAACAAATAGACCGCACCAATGAGCAAAACCACCGCAACAATACCTTTTGAAATTTTATTCATAAACTATTCGCTAAAGAGGGTTTGCACAAAATGAGCTGCATCAAAGGGTTGCAAATCTTCAATGCCCTCACCCACTCCAATATATTGTATGGGAATTTGAAATTGATCGGCAATGCCAAGAACTACACCCCCTTTGGCTGTACCATCCAACTTGGTTATGGCTAAAGCATTTACTGCCGTTGCCGCTGTGAACTGTTTGGCTTGTTCAAAGGCATTTTGTCCTGTAGACCCATCCAAAACCAACAACACTTCGTGGGGGGCGCTGGGCACTACTTTTTCCATCACACGTTTCACTTTGGCCAATTCATTCATTAAATTGACCTTATTATGCAATCGCCCAGCAGTGTCAATAATGACTACTTCACTTTTTTGAGCCACGGCCGATTGTAAAGTATCGAAAGCCACCGCGGCCGGATCGCTGCCCATTTCTTGACGCACAAGAGGCACCTCCACCCGATCGGCCCAAATTTGCAGCTGGTCTATGGCGCCAGCCCTAAATGTGTCTGCTGCACCAAGCAACACCTTTTTCCCAGATTGCTTAAACCGATGGGCCAATTTACCAATGGTGGTTGTTTTGCCCACCCCGTTTACACCCACTACCATAATTACATGAGGCAAAGAAGGTGTTGGTTTGTCCTCTTTTTTTTGGGATCCCTCTAAAATCTTAATTAACTCTTCATTAAGCATTGATGCTAAGACCTTGGTGCCTAAATATTTCTCTTTGGCTACTCGTGCTTCAAGAGCTTCAATCACTTTAAGGGTGGTGGCCACCCCCACATCCGACTGTATTAAAACGGCTTCCAACTCATCCAACACTTCGTCATCCACTTTTGACTTGCCCACTAAAGCTGTGCCCAATCGTGAAAAAAAAGCGCTTTTAGTTTGGGCCAAGCCAGCGTCTAACTTCTCTTGCTCCTTTTTGCCAAAAAATTTTTTTAATATGCCCATGCTGCCCTAAAATAAAAAAAGCTACTCTAAAAGTAGCTTTCTTTATTCAATTATCTTGATTATTGTTTGTCTAACCATTCGTTGGCCATATCTGGCGGAATGATTGTTTCAACAAAGCTATAGGATTGGCTGTCGCCTTTTTTTACCATTTTAATTGCTTTGGTCAATCTTTTGGACCCTGTTTGTAGGGTTGCTACTGATTTCTTTGCCATGATTATTTAATTTCTTTATGAACCGTCATTTTTTTCAAAATGGGGTTGAATTTTTTAACCTCCAAACGCTCGGGAGTATTCTTTTTGTTTTTGGTAGTAATGTATCGTGAAGTTCCAGGCATGCCCGAATCTTTGTGTTCTGTACATTCCAAAATTACTTGTACGCGGTTTCCTTTTTTTGCCATGACTTAGCCTTTATAGGTGCCCTTTTGACGAGCTTCTTTTAAAACAGCTGTAATGCCTTTTTTGTTAATTGTCTTTAAGGTTGCAGCAGATATATTTAATGTGATCCAACGGTTTTCTTCTGGTAGGAAGAAACGTTTCTTAATAATATTAGCATCAAAACGACGGCGGGTGCGGTTTAGGGCATGCGACACGTTGTTGCCAAACATCACTTTCTTGCCACTAATTTCACATACTTTAGACATCTTCTTTATTTTTATGTGGCTGCAAATTTAATCTTTTTATGGGAGATACAAAGAAAGTTTGGGCATAATTTAAATTCTCTTGGTTAAAAAAAATTATTATGTACTGAAAAAAATTATACCTTTGGAATCCAATCTCTTATCATCAAATGACCTATCTATACTCCTCTCGATTTTTACTTGTTCCTTTATTTTTGTTTCACTGTTTGACTTTTAGCCAGAACACAGAAACACATCTTAATCTAGATAAGAATAACCTTGCTGTTTCCGGCTATGATTTGGTTGCCTACTTTGACACAAAGGCCATTAAGGGCAGTTCAAAGTTTGAACTAACCTATGATGGAGGAATTTACCGATTTCACAATCAAAAAAACAAATTGCTTTTTGAGGAAAATCCAGTGAAATACTTGCCACAATATGGAGGCTGGTGTGCTTACGCCATGGGCTATAATGGAGAGAAAGTTTCTATTAATCCGGAATCCTTTAGCATTGAAAACGGCAAACTGTATCTTTTTTATAAAACCTTTTTTAATGATACAAAAACAAAATGGTTAGAGAATACTAAAGTTTTGAAAGAAAAAGCTGATGAAAATTGGAATAACTATATAACAAATGAAAATTAATGAAAATAAAAATTGACTTTCTTTTGCGTATAATCACAGCTGTAATTTTATTACAATCGTTGTATTTTAAATTTACAGGACATTCCGAAGCAGTGCATATTTTTTCTACATTAAACGCTGAGCCATGGGGGAGAATTACTTTAGGCTGGATTGAACTTGTTGTTGGCGTATCACTTCTATTTCCCAAAACAAAATTTTATGGCACACTTGGTGCAATTGCCTTAATGCTTGGAGCTATTTGTGTCCACTTGTTCACATCAATTGGCATTGTAGTTCAATGGGGAGAAAAATCTGATAATGGGCAACTTTTCACCATGTCTATTGTGGCATTCTTATGTAGTGTTTTGAGTTTTTATATTCAAAAGAAAGCAACTCTAAATAAACAACCGTCTAGAATTTAAAAGCACCTTGTTCTCATGACGTTGAAGCGCATCTATCATTATGAGTTTTGGCCATTTTGGCTGTTTTACATTCCTGCATTTTTTTATTATTTTTTTCTTGCAATTAGAGCTAAAAGGTGGGTCTACTTTTCTACTCTGAACAATTCAATGAATTTTGGAGGTGCATTTTTGAGTTCGAAAAACAACTACCTAAAAGAAATACCAATAAAATGGGTTCCAACTACCATTTTTGTTCCACCTCAGGAAAATTTTAATAAAACTCAAAAAAAACTTAGGGAAAAAAAAATCACCTTCCCATTAATTGTAAAACCCGACATGGGTGAAAGGGGCAAAAATGTGGCATTACTCTCCACTCCAAAAGAATTAGAAGACTACTTGAAAAAAGCCAACCAACCATCGCTCATTCAAGAATACATTTCCTATCCTATTGAGTTGGGAATACTTTTTTATTGGAACACCAAAAAAAGACCTGTTATCAGTTCAATCGGCGTGAAAACATTTTGCGAAATTGAAGGAAATGGTAATGACACATTAAAACAACTGGTGTCTAAAAACCACCGAATATCTAAGCGCAAGGAGTTCCTATCCCGTAAATTCAAAAAGGATTGGCATAGAAAAATTTCTTCAGGAGAAAAAATACTTATAGAACCTATTGGCAACCACAATCTAGGCACCACCTTTTGTGATGGCAGAAAAAACTATTCCAAAGAAATGCTTTTATGGGTAGCAAATTGTGTGAAAAATATTCCAGGATTTGATTACCGACGACTAGATATAAAAATCAAAGATTGGTCTGCCTTCAAAAATAATGACGGCATTAAAATTATTGAAATTAATGGTATTAATTCTGAACCCATACATATTTATGACCCTAATTACAACCTATGGAAAGCATACAGAGATATATTTCAACATATGAATATCATCTATAAACTCAGTAAAAACAAAAGAGAATTAAAAATAAAGCCCATTTCTCTCATTGAGTTTATAATGGGAGCTAAAAAAGCATTGAACCAAAAAAAAATAACACAACATCTTTACCTATGAATTTAAATGCCCAAATCCACGTACTTACAGACTTAAAAAAATTACTAGAAAATTTAAATCCCACCTCTTTCACGCGTAAAAACAGTTCATTATTCGGGAGTACAATTGGGGAGCATTTCAGACATATAATTGAATTTTATATCTGTTGCTTTGAGCAAAAAGATTCAGGAGTCATAAACTACGATTTGAGACAAAGAGACCCTTCCCTAGAAAACAACATTGCCTTAGGCATTCTTGAGATTAATAAAATTTCAGAACTAATAAAACAGGCTGAAAATAATAAAAATGTGAACCTTATCTTTGACAACTGTCTAAATGAGAGTGTTAACAAAAATGGCTCTCAAACATCTTTTTATAGAGAACTTTCCTATTGTATGGATCATTGCATACACCACCAGAGTTTAATCAAAATTGCTCTATTGGAGCAAGGACTCCATCATCTAATCGACAAAAACTTTGGCGTAGCCTTTTCTACTCAAAAACACAGACAAGAATGTGCATCGTAACCTATATTCCAACAAAAAAAGGTTTTTTTTTCACAAGCAACAGAGATGAAGTGAAAACGCGACAAACCGATTGTCTTAAGACGTATAAACATCAAGGTTTTGAGTTTTTATATCCAAAAGATTTGGAAAAAGGAGGCAGTTGGTTTGTTGTAAATACCTCAAGTAAAAAAATTGCCTGTCTTTTGAATGCAACTGGCAAACAACCAAATCTTGACACAAAAATGAGTAGAGGGCTTATTCCAATAAACTTTCTGATTCATGAAAAGAACTTTTTGCTAGAAGAAATGATTGAAAAAGTTTCACCCTTTACCTTAATATGCATTCAATATGGCAACAATATTATTATTGAAGAATTTGAATGGAATGGTGAGCGTTTGACACGAAAAAAAATTAATGAAAAAGAAACCCACTTATGGTGTTCAAACACCCTATATAATAGAGATTACAAAGAACACCTAACAAAAAAAATCTTATGTGAAACCCCAAAATTGAAAAGCACTAGAGAGGTTATAGATTTTCATAAAAAAATGGCCCAGCCCGAAAACAGCAACGTATATTTAAAAAAAGACAAATGCTTACAAACGCTGAGCATAACCTGTTTTAATGAAACAGAAAATCAAGAAATTATTTCATATTTAGATATACAAAAAAACGCAACCAAGGTTTATATTAAAGAATTTTGAGAAGCTATTGTTATTTGCATAAAATATTCATTACCTAAAAATATAAGCTTATTACTTAATTCGTTATGCTCATAAATCAATCACTTCCCTAAACAACAACTCCAGTGCTTTATTCACGGTTTTCTGAACCACCCGCTCTCGATGATTACCCATAGAAAAAGTAAAAGTTTTTGTCTCTTTTGGTGTAGCCAAGGCAATACAAATCGTACCCACTTCGGCGGGAGAATCACCTTTGGTGGGGCCGGCATTGCCTGTGGTGGCCAAGGCATAAGACGTTTTGAATTGGGCACGTGCCCCGTCTGCCATGGCCTTGGCAACAGGTTCACTAACCACCGAATGTTGATTTATAAGCATTTCCGGCACCTGCAGAAGATCCATTTTAGCTTGGGTGTGATAGGCCACAATACCCCCTTTAAAATAGGCCGATGCACCAGGAATGGCCGTAAGCTGTTGGGCAATTTGTCCTCCAGTGCAACTTTCGGCCACTGCCAAAGTGTGTCTGTTTGTTATAAAACATTCTTGCAACTGCTCCTCTAAGGAGGCCTCACCTTCAATACCCACAATGATGTCCCCAATAAGCGGATAGAGCTTGGCAATTTCTTTTTCCATAGCATCATGCAAGACGAATTCTTGCTCCCCTTTTCCAGAAAGACGCAAGCGCACTTTTCCTAAATTAGGTAAATAGGCCAACTTTAAAAACTTTGGAAGAGCGTCTTCCCAAGCAGCAATTTTTTGAGCAATCGCACTTTCGCCTAAACCATAGGTCATCACAGTTTTGTGAAGAATATAAGGTCTTTTAAAATGATCTTTTAAAGCTGGAATGACTTGATCATTTATCAATGCCTTCATTTCAAAAGGCACGCCAGGAAGGGCAATCACTACCCGGTTTTGATCTTCAAACCACATACCAGAAGCGGTGCCGTGATGGTTTTTAAATACTTTTGCTTTGGAGGGCAACAGGGCTTGCTTTCGGTTTTCTTCTTGAATGGGAGTGGCAACATATTTTTTAAAAATAGTTTCTATATGGGCCAAAACAGCGGTATTTTCAACAAGCTTATCGTTAAAATAAGTACATAAAGTATGTTTTGTGACATCGTCTTTGGTAGGTCCCAAACCACCTGTAATTAACACCAACTGGGCTCTGCTTTTAGACGCTTCGAGGGTATCCACAATGGCTTCTGAGGTATCGGAAACGCTAGTTATTTGCACCACTTCGATTCCAATTTTGTTAAGTGCTTTCGCTAAAAATACAGCATTGGTGTTTACAATTTGACCAATTAAAATTTCATCTCCGATGGTAACTAATTCTGCCAGCATAATTTATTTGATCTTTACACTAAAATTTTCTTGACCCTCTAGGGTGCCCACAAAAACATCTTCCCGAGCCACAGCACCAACCCCTTTGGGAGTTCCTGTAAAAAGAATATCGCCAATTTTTAAAGTGAAAAATGTGGAACAATAGGCAATGAGTTGATCGATATTCCACAACATTTGAGCAGTGGTGGCCGCTTGCACTTCGTTCCCATTTTTATGGAGTGAAAAGGAAAGGGAGTTTACGGGAGGCAGTTTCTTTTTGGAAACCCATTTTCCCACTAGTGCAGCGCCATCAAAGGCTTTTGCCTTTTCCCAGGGCAAGCCCTTGGCTTTTAATTCTTGTTGAAGTTGCCGGGCCGTAAAATCAATTCCCAAGGCAATTTCATCATAATATTTACCAGCAAATTGAGGCTGTATGTGTTTGCCAATTCTATTTATTTTCACAAGTACTTCAACTTCGTAGTGAATGTTATCGGCAAAAGCAGGAATAAAAAAGGGCTGTCCTTTTTGAATCAAACTAGTGTCGGGTTTAAGAAACAAGACTGGATCTTGGGGAATTTCGTTTTCCAATTCCGCCGCATGTTCAGCATAGTTTCGCCCCACACAAATAATCTTCACGACTTATTGGTCTTTAGAATTCAATCCACGCAATCGAATTTCAGTCAATACTTTTTTGGTGTATCGCGGAAAATCGGCATTCATGATCCATCCAAAATAACCGGGTTCTCTTTCTAGAATTTCGATTACTTTTTTTCCTTTGTATTTACCAAAACCAAAACATTCAACACCCTTTTTATCATAAACCACAAAGCCTGCAAAATCGGCGGTTTTTCTCCTTGAACTAAATTCACTCAAGGCCCCAACCTGGGGTTCTAGGGCATCATATCGTTCGAGCTGTGCCATTAGCACATCCAATGTGGCTTGTGTGTCGGCCATGGCCGAATGAGCATCTTCTAAATCTTTATTGCAATAAAATTGTACGGCTGCCGAAAGGGTGCGTTGTTCCATTTTATGAAAAATATTTTGTACGTCAACCGATTTCACATTTTTAAAATCAAAATCGATTTCAGCGCGCAGCAATTCTTCCACCAAAAGAGGAATATCAAAACGATCAGAATTAAATCCAGCTAAATCACAATTTTTGATAAAAGCATAAACTTCCTGCGATCGTTCCTTGAAGGTGGGCTCATGCGCCACTTTTTCATCGGTAATACCATGCACAGCAGTAGCTTCTGGAGGAATGGGTTGTTCGGGATTAACCAACCACAGCCGTTCTTCTTTAGTACCGTCGGGGTGTAATTTAATGGCGGCCATTTCCACAATGCGATCTTTAGAAATATCTATTCCGGTAGTTTCGAGGTCAAAAAAACATAAGGGTCGGGTAAGCTCTATGGACATAATTTTAAATTAATAGGGGAGTTTTTCTTTCCAATTTTCAAGATAGGTGGCCACCTGCTTCACAAAAAGCCCTCCAGTAGCACCATTAATAATGCGGTGATCGTAGCTATGAGAGAGCATTACTTTTCGACGGATGCCAACAAAATCGCCTTCTGGAGTTTCAATGACAGAGGGTGTTTTCAAAATAGTGCCAATGGCTAAAATACCTACTTGAGGTTGATTGATGATGGGGGTTCCCATCAACGATCCAAAATTTCCAATGTTGGTAATTGTATAGGTGCCGCCCTGAACTTCATCAGGCTTTAGTTGGTTGTTACGAGCCCGATCGGCCAAGTCATTAACTACTTTTGCCAACCCTACCAAATTAAGATGGTCGGCATTTTTAATAACAGGAACAATCAGGTTGCCGTCAGCCAGTGCAGTGGCCATACCCAAATTAATGTTCTTCTTAAATATTACTTGATCTCCAGACACACTACTATTCAATTGCGGATAGTCGCGTAAAGCTTTAATAACCGCCATCATAAACAAGGGGGTAAAGGTGAGCTTGGCACCTTCTTGTTTGTAGAAAGTATCTTTTACACCTTCTCGCCAATCCCATAAATCAGTCACGTCGGCTTCAATAAAAGATTGAACGTGAGCAGAGGTTTTTAAACTCATTTGCATGTGCTCAGAAATGAGTTTTTCTGTGCGACTCAAGATATGAATATGGTCTTCTTTAGCTTGGTTCACTGGGGTTGTGGGAGGCGAAAAAGTTCTTTGTGGGGCTATTGGTGTTTGAGGCAATGTTCCGTTTTTGCGCTGATCAACATAAGCCAAAATGTCTTTTTTGGTCACTCTGCCATTTTTTCCTGTGCCTGTCATGGCATGGAGTGCTTCGGTTGAAATTCCTTCAGCTTTGGCTATGTTTCTAACCAAGGGAGAAAAGAATTGCTGCTTATCCGGCACTGGGTCTGCCGCTGGTGTGCTAAGTATTTTGATTTCTTCTGTTAGGGTTGCCACTGCTTCAACCGTTTCAACAGTTTCTTCTTCTATTTGTGGGGGTTCTTCTGCCTCCACACTTTTGGGTTCAGGATTTGCAGTTAAGTGTTCGGGTATTTCGCCTTCGGTTTCAATCACTGCCAAAACAGCGCCCACAGCCACCACTTCATTTTCTTTAAAACATTGTTCTTTTAAAATGCCAGCCACTTCTGCTGTAACATCAGAATCAACTTTATCGGTAGCAATTTCTACAAGCTCATCGTCTAAAGCAACAGTTTCTCCAACGGCTTTAAGCCATTTGGTTACTGTGGCCTCTGCCACACTTTCACCCATCCGAGGTAATCTAACTTGAAAAAGTGCCATAGTTGCTATTGTTGTGCAAAAGTATCAAAAAAATAGGTGACAAGAAGGTAAAACTTTTGGGGTTTGGTGCAATCAAGAAACCCCATTGTCGAAGGGAATTCTGGCTAATATGCTTCGCCCTAGCGTAACTTCATCGGCATATTCCAATTCATCTCCCACGGCAATACCTCTTGCAATGGTCGAAGTGGTCACGCCATAAGATTCAATTTGTTTAAAAATATAAAAATTGGTAGTGTCAGCTTCCACGGTTGAACTGAGCGCAAAAATAACCTCTTCTATGCTGTTGGAAGCCACTTTCTCAATCAAGCTAGAAAGATTCAAATCTTGTGGCCCAATGCCATCCATGGGTGAAATTAGGCCCCCTAAAACATGATATAACCCATGATATTGATTTGTATTTTCAATAGCCATCACGTCCCGAACGTCTTCCACCACACATAGCAATTTGCTATTGCGTTTAGGATTGCTGCAAATTTCGCAAAGAGGTTGATCTGAAATATTATGACAGCGTTCACAATACACAACCTCCGTTCTAAGATTTGCAAGGGCTGCCCCAAGATCTTGAGCATAGGTTTCAGGTTTTTTTAATATTTGAAGCGCCAATCGCAGGGCTGTTCGTTTTCCGATACCCGGCAATTGCGCAATTTGATAAACAGCGTTTTCAAGCAATTTTGAAGGAAAATCCATGGCCTAAAAATACAAATATTTAGATTGGTTTTGTTTTGTACCTTTAAAGTCAAAATTGAATTGATGATTGCACCCGAATTTATTTTGGCGCTAATTTTAGGCTACTTTCTGCTCTTGGTGGGCATTGCAAAATTTACAGCTCAAGAAGGAAGCAATCAAACCTTTTTTATCGCCAACAGATCGTCCCCTTGGTATTTGGTTGCCTTTGGCATGGTGGGCGCTTCTTTGTCAGGTGTAACTTTTATCTCGGTTCCGGGTTGGGTGGAAGCGTCTCAATTTAATTACCTCCAAGTGGTGCTCGGTTATTTTGTGGGCTATATAGTAGTGGCCTATGTGTTATTGCCGCTATATTACAAAGCAAACCTCACCTCTATTTATGAATATTTAGCACAACGTTTTGGCAGTAATAGTCACACTGCTGGCGCCTTTTTCTTTTTTGTATCGAGGGTTATTGGCGCTTCATTTCGCTTGTTTTTAGTGGCTATTGTATTACAACAATATATTTTTGAAGCCTGGGGTATTCCCTTTGAACTCACCGTGGTGCTATCCATTCTTTTTATTTGGATCTACACCCAAAAAGGGGGCATCAAAACCATTGTATGGACCGATACGCTCCAAACCGCACTCATGCTGGCTGCGGTCTTTTTTTCAGTCTTTTATTTATTAAAAGGGCTCAACACTTCCCTATTTGATTTTTTGGCTTCCCCGCAATTTGAATCCTATAATCAGGTCTGGGTTACCGATAGTCTTTTAAGTCGAAACCATTTCCTAAAGTCTTTTATTGGAGGGGCTTTTATAACCATTTGTATGACTGGCTTGGATCAAGACATGATGCAAAAGAATCTCAGTTGCCGCACGCTAGCCGATGCTCAAAAAAACATGCTAGTGTTTAGCATCGTTTTGGTGGTGGTTACTGCCTTTTTTATGGTATTGGGCACCTTGCTTTTTAGTTATGCTACTCAAGAAGGCATTGCAATGCCTCAAATGGACGGCAGTCCAAAATCGGATTTACTATTCCCCGAAATTGCATTGCAAGGCAATTTGGGATGGGCCGCCAGCATCACTTTTATTTTAGGACTCATAGCAGCCGCATACAGTAGTGCCGATAGTGCTCTCACCGCGCTAACCACTTCTTTTTGCATCGATTTTTTAAAGATTGAAAACCGACCTAAAAATGCGCAAAAAAAACTTCGGAGGCAAGTACACATAGCCATGAGTATTTTATTGGTTGGAGTGGTCATTCTATTTAAGCATGTGCTCGATAGAAACGTGATTGATGGATTGCTCACCGTGGCTGGCTACACCTATGGCCCGCTGTTAGGACTCTTCGCCTTTGGCATTTTTACCCCTTATGCCATCAAAGACAAATATGTATGGGGCGTTGTTCTATTGTCCGTTGGACTAACGGCGCTTTTAGCTAATCTAAATCCAACTGCTTTGGTTGGCTATGTTTTAGGCTATGAGCTTTTACCGCTTAATGGTCTCATCACTTTCTTAGGGTTAATATTGATTCGTAGAAAGTAACACCAGGGTACAGGCATTTTCCCATGCAATGCCATTTTCCGTTAATTTTTTTGCCATTTCTGGATTTTCAGTACCGGGATTAAAAAGTACCCGCTGGGGGTGCAGTTGTATAATAAAATCCAAATAAGCCTCTTGACGTTGAGGGTTTAAGTAAAGTGTTACCGTAAGAATGGGAGGAAGTTTTGCAAAGGGCAATAGAATGGGAACGGCTCCAATTTTACCTTCTCTAAGCCCCATAGCCACCACTTCAAATTGGTGCTTTTGAAGGGCTTCTACAGCACGAAAAGAATACCGCAGTGGGTTTGCAGAGGCGCCTAATACTAAAGTAGTTTTTGGTTTCACCATTCAATAATCACACTTCCCCAAGTGAAACCACTTCCAAAGGCTGCTAAAACAATTTTACTTCCTGGTTGCACCAAGCCTTTTTCCCAAGCTTCCGTGAGCGCAATTGGAATGGACGCCGCTGTTGTGTTGCCATATTTTTGAATATTATTAAAAACTTGGTGGTCTTGTAAACGAAACTTTTTCTGGACAAACTGTGCAATCCGCAAATTGGCTTGATGGGGAATGAGTAAATCGATATCTTCTGGGCGCCAGCCGTTTTTTTGGAGCCCTTCTTGGATGACTTCTGCAAACCGAACCACCGCATTTTTAAATACAAATTGGCCATTCATGTAGGGATAATAGGAAAGATCTTCAGGGTTGTTTGCTGCTATTATTTCAGGCACCCAACGATTGGTGCTGGGCCCAATCAGTGCCAATTCTTCGGCGTGCTGTCCCTGAGAATATATATGGGAAGACAAGATGCCTCCCTTTCCAGCATCAGAGCGACTAACTACAGCGGCTCCAGCGCCATCTCCAAAAATAACAGACACATTGCGCCCTCTCGTGGTCATGTCTAAACCACCCGAATGATTTTCTGAACCAATCACCAATACGTGTTTATACATACCTGTTTTTATAAATTGATCGGCCGTGGTGAGGGCATACACAAATCCACTGCACTGATTGCGAATGTCCATAGCTGGACAGTTAGGTATGTCAAGCTGCTCTTGCACCAGAACGCCTGAGCCAGGAAAATAGTAATCGGGACTTAGGGTAGCAAAAAGAATCAATTCAATATCAGTGGGTTTTAGATTGGCTCTATCGAGGGCTTGTTGAGCTGCTTTAACACCCATAACGGCTGTTGTGTTGCCATCCCCTTTTTTGATGTGGCGCCGCTCTTCAATACCGGTGCGTTCTATAATCCATTCATTGTTGGTGTCCATCAATTTTTCTAAATCGGCATTGGTCACCACATTTTCGGGCACATACATTCCCAATCCACTAATTTTTGATTGATACATAAACATTTTTTTGTGTTGGTTAAAAATAACTTTTAATACAATAAAAAACACCCGAAAACGGGTGTTTTTCTAATTACATTCTAAACAAACAGATCAATAAACAGTAATGTAATTATTCGTTTTCACTTGAGCTTTTAGGTCATGAAGCAAATGATAAAGACCAAAAAAGGTTCGGTTTACATAAATAAAATGCGTGGCTCCTCTACTTCCATCTAGTTTTCTAAGCTGGGTGTTTTCAGAAAGGGTTTTCGAAAGCTTGGTTATGTCGTCCCAAAAGGCAGTGTCTCCAAAGTCAAATGTATCTTGATGAAAGGGTTTTGTAAACAACAGCATCATTTCTTTGAATAATCCTGTAAAAAAAGTTTTTTCCTTTGGACTGTCTTCAGACTTCAAAATTTCTAGTGTGTAGAGAAGGGACTCGAACTTTTTTTGGTTTTCAATATTTTCGGGTTTTGAAAGCTCGAAATAAGGCACATAAAAATCTTCGGGAATGGTTTTCACACAACCAAAATCGAGTGCAACCAACTCTTGTTCATCAGTTATCAAAAAGTTGCCTGGATGAGGGTCGGCTTGCATTTTTTTAAGCATATGCATTTGCACCATATAAAAATCCCATAGGGTTTGACCAATTTTATTGTTGTTCTGCTGATGGTTTTGGGCGGTTTGACAATATTCGGAAAGGTGCACACCGTCCATCCAATCCATAGTTAATATTTTGTCATTAGACCATTCGGCATAATAGTTGGCAAAACGCATATTAGAAATGTGGGAGCAATGGTCTGAAAAAAAACGACTGTTCCTAAGTTCAATGGTATAATCTGTTTCTTCTAACAATTTATTCTCCACTTCTTTAAAATATTTTTCAGTGGCCTTACCACGTATGTTAAACATACGTTCGGCAATAGGTTTCACTATGGCCAAATCAGATCCGATACTGTTTGCCACCCCGGGATATTGAATTTTCACAGCAAGTTTTTTCCCATTTTTGGTGGCTTGATGCACCTGGCCAATACTGGCCGCATTAACAGATTGGGTGGCAAACGAATCGAATAAAGTTTCGGGGGGAGCCCCTAAATATTTTTTTATTAAACGAGATACTAAAGGTGCCGAAAGCGGTGGTACAGAAAATTGGGCCAATCCAAATTGCTCCACGTAGGCTTTTGGCAAAAGGTTTTTCTCCATACTAAGCATTTGCGCTACTTTGAGCGCACTGCCCTTTAAAGTTTTTAGACCATCATAAATGTCCTTTGCATTAGCCGCATCTAAAGCATTGCGGTCTTTTTCACCCTGAATGATATTTTTCCCATAATACTTCAGATAATTTCCACCCACTTTTATTCCGGTGCTAACCAATTGGCCCACCCGTTCCATCTTGTGTGTAGGAATACTATCTAGGGTTTTCATCTACTAAAAAGATTTTTTTCTCTCCAAAGAAATTTTCCAAAATCAAAAACTTGATCTAGCGCTTGGTTGTCAAAAAGGGAGAAAACGGTTTGTACGGATTTTTCAATAGCGATATCGGTTTTTTCAGAATCGCCACTGGTGTCATTTATCCAAAAACGCAATAAAAAAAGCATTTGTCCCCAAGCGGCCTCGGCAAAAATAGGAACAGAACGCTGCGACAAAGGGCCTGTTTTTTCGGCGTTTCCAGCTTCTATTAAAGTAGTGGCAAAGGATTTAAAACGACCTCGCAATCCCTTTAAATCGGTCCATTTTTTTGACCATTGCCCTTCATTAAGAGCAAAAAGCACATAACTTCGGTTGTGTTGGAGCACCTCAAAAAAAGTAAAATAAAAACGGAGCAGTTGATCTTTGGGTGTCTCTTCTTCAGCACGATGGGCCTTATCAATTAGCCTGATTGCGTTATCAAAAAAAGATTCAAAAATAGCTGTGCGCAAAGCATCCAGAGAACCGAAGTAGGTATAAAATTCGGCCTCATCCAATGCTGCCTTTTGGCAAAATAAATACACTGACTTAGGCATTTTTTCTTCTGTGAGGGTTTGCGTAGTGAAGGCCTCAAAAAAGGACATTTTATCTATTTTATTTTGTTTTGCCATGATTGATTGTTGTGGGTACAAATATATAATATGTTTAACTATTTTTATAATTAATTAAACACAAATTGCGTTAAAAAAATGTCAAAATGTCATTCTTTCGGTTTTGGTATTTTTTTTGACTGTAGAACACGAAAAAATACAAACCATGTCAAACGGAAAAATTAATGTAGCGGTAGAAAACATCTTCCCGCTGATCAAAAAATTCTTATATAGCGACCACGAAATTTTCTTACGAGAACTCATTTCAAATGCAACAGATGCCACCACCAAACTTAAACATTTAAGTAGCTTAGGTGAGATTAAAGGTGATTTAGGAGAATTAAAAATTGAAGTGAGAATTGATGCGAAAGGAAAAAAATTACACATTATTGACCGAGGCATTGGAATGACAAGCGACGAAGTACAGAAATATATTAACGAAGTTGCTTTTTCGGGTGCCGAAGAATTTTTAGAACAATATAAAGACACTGCCAAAGACAGTGGTATTATTGGACACTTTGGATTAGGCTTCTACTCTGCTTTTATGGTGGCCGATAAGGTTGAAATTATTACTAAATCCCATCAAAAAGGAAGTGAGGCCGTGCATTGGACGTGTGACGGATCGCCAGAATATACACTGGAAAAGGCCGACAAAAAAGAACGTGGTACGGAAATTATCTTACACATTGCTAAAGATTCAAAAGAATTTTTGGAAGAAAGCCGTATCAGTGAATTGTTGAGAAAATACAACAAGTTTATGCCTATTCCGATTCAATTTGGCACCCGTGAAGAAACCCTTCCATTGGCAGAAGATGCACCAAAAGATGCCCAACCGGAGACCCAAACAGTAGACAACATTATCAATAACCCCGATCCGGCGTGGACCAAAGCCCCCACAGACCTGAAAGAAGATGACTATAAGGCTTTTTACAGGGAGCTTTATCCCATGCAATTTGAGGAGCCCTTGTTTAATATTCATCTTAACGTGGATTATCCATTCCACCTCACGGGCATCCTTTATTTTCCAAAATTAAACAACGATTTAAACCTGCAAAAGGATCGTATTCAGTTGTATCAAAACCAAGTTTTTGTAACAGATAATGTGGAAGGCATAGTTCCTGAATTTTTAACCCTACTCCGTGGGGTAATCGATTCGCCAGATATTCCTTTGAACGTATCTAGAAGTTATTTACAAGCGGATGGTGCAGTCAAAAAAATCAGCAATTATATAACCCGTAAGGTAGCCGACAAACTCAACAGCCTCTTTAAAAAAGACCGTAAAGCCTTTGAAGAAAAGTGGAACGATATTAAAGTGGTGATTGAATATGGAATGTTAAGCGAAGAAAAGTTTTTTGAGAAGGCTGATAAATTTGCGCTTTATCCCACCACCAATGGAGAATTTTTTACTTATGACGAATTGGTCGAAAAAGTGAAAGCCGCGCAAACAGACAAAGATGATAAATTGGTGTTGCTCTATGCCTCAAACCAAGAAGAACAACACAGCTACATTGTCCAAGCAAAAGAAAAGGGCTATACCGTTTTATTACTCGATTCACCCATTGCCAGCCACTTGATTCAAAAATTGGAAACCGAAAAAGAAAATGTGTCTTTCGCACGTGTGGATGGTGATACGTTAGAAAACCTTATTAAAAAGGAAGAAGCCGTTGTTTCGAAACTGAGCGAGGAAGAAAAAGAAAAATTAAAGCCAATGATTGAAGCTGTTGTTGAAGGTGGAAGCTACACCATTCAATTGGAAGCTCTAGACAGCAATGCCTTACCCTTTCAACTCACCCAACCGGAATTTATGCGTCGAATGAAAGAAATGCAGCAAACCGGTGGTGGTATGATGGGGTCCTTACCCGAAATGTTTAATTTGGTGGTGAATACCAACCACGAACTGGTGGGTCAAATTTTAAATACACGCACTCAAAAGAAAAGAGATCGCCTCATTCAACAAGCGTTAG
>CAZTYX010000002.1:0-47333 GCA_964617385.1 uncultured Flavobacteriaceae bacterium
GGGCGCAATGCAACTCATCAATTTACGCAATTCTTGGGGGTTAAGGGATATCCAACAATGGTCTTTTTTAGTGAAGATGGAGACCCCATCATGCCGCTTGTAGGCTATCAAACGGTGCAGCAATTAGAATTGTTTTTGAAAATGATCAAGCAAGGTGATTATCAAATTTTTAAAACCACTGAAGATTTTCAAAACTATCAGAAAAACTTTATTCCAAAATTTAGAGGTTAATTTTTAAGGCTCCTTTTTCTAAAGTGGAATGAAAAGGAACATTTAACTGCTCACAAGTTTTTTTCCATCGAGCAATTTGCCAAGTTGCATTGCTTCCATCAGCAATCACCCATTGCGGATTATAGCTTTTTATCCATCGCTCCAAATGAATTTTAGTATTATGGGTTAACAACAAGTGGGTGGGTTTTTGTGGCAAAGGCACCCAGGTGGTTTCTTTTCCAATGCATAATAATAGGTTTTTTTTAAAAACATAAAGGTTTTGCTTTGGCAATGGTTTGCTATACAAAATATTTTGGGTTCTTATAAAATCTGAAATTAGGGGCATGGGCTGTTCCTCTTCATTTTCCGAATATATATAAGCTGTTTGTCCCTTCTGAAAGGCAAAAACCACTTTTTGGTTTTTGTGGAACACCCAAAAATTATTTTCTTTTTGGGTATTAAAATCATTGTAGAGTCCATAGGATTGTAAGAGGAAAAACCCGCCGAAAAACACAAGAACAAAGCTTGATTTTTTGGAGTAAAAAAACATCAGAGCGGCCCCAAGTATAGCATACCAAAGCAACATTTCCACTAGATCAAGGCGGATTTCTTTAAATAAAAACTGATCTTGTTTTGCAATTAAAAAAACAAAACCATTCAATTGTTGAACTAGTCCATCCACCACATGGATCCACCAGGAGGGCAAGCTAAAAAATAAACACAAAAGAAGGGTGCCCAGCATACCAATTAAAAATATTCCAAAGAGTGGCACGATAATCAAATTAGAAACCAAGAATAAGCCCGGAAATTGATGAAAATAGTAAATGCTTAAGGGCGTCACCATCAATTGCGCAGCCAAACACACATAGAGTGCATCTGCAATTTTTCTAAAAAGTAAAGTAGGGGGGTAGTAAATGTTTTTTAAGCGAGGATAAAACCAAAGAATTCCAAAAACAGCTGCATAGCTCATTTGAAAGCCAACATCATGTAGATAGGGTGGATATAGTCCTAAAAGTAAAATAAAAGAGAGCACCAAAAAATGGAAACTGTTTTGATGGCGCCCCAACGCTTGAGCTATGACTAAAGCAGAAAACATAGTGGCCGCTCGAACCACAGAAGCACTGGCACCTGAAAATAAAACAAAACCCCACAAAAGGAGTATTAATATAACGCCACGGAGGAACCGCCCCCATCGCCATTTTTTTAGTGGACCTAGAACAAAGGCAAAAAAGAAGGTTAAAATGCCAACGTGTAAACCCGAAATCGCTAATAAATGAATGACACCTGCCTCAGCATAGGCCTCTTTTAACGGCTTTTCAATAGCATTGCGTTCTCCCATTAGCAGGGTTTGAATCATTTTTTGGCTATGGGGTTGCAATCCACTGTGGAGGAGTTGTTGCTGAACAAATTGTTTAATTGTTGACAGTGATTTTATTAAAATGGACTCCCCCATATGTTGATTAAGAATCACAACGGCTTGAATAGAAAATTGATGGCCAATTTTTTGGTGGTCTAAAAATTGCTTAAAATCAAATGCTCCAGGATTTTTGGGCGGTGCAATTTCTTTTAGAATACCTCGAGCCAAAATCAAAGTACCTGCTTTGAGAGGAGGTGTTGTGCTATCTCGTTTTTGATAGACCCAAATTTTTCCTTCCATTTTTTTTGTGTTAGTGGCTTTCACCTGCGCATAATAGGCATGTGAAAAGGCATTAGAACTGTTGTGTTTGTCGATCTTAAGTTGAAGTGAAAGCGATTCATTTAAGGGCAAATGGTGTTTATAGTGATGGGAGCTTACCTCATAATGGCTTTGATAGCAGAGCGCTCCAAGAGGCGTAAAACAGCTGTATAACACTATGGATTTTATCAGCCATTTTCCAGTAGGAAAGCAAACTAAAATTAGAAAAACGATAATCAGTAAAACGATTAAAATACTCCAAAAGAAAGAAAGGCTTAGGGAACAAATGGAGCCCATAACCATTCCAAGGGTAAAAAATACTGTGAGGATATACAATGGGTGTTTGGGGACTTTCACCTACCTAAGGTAGAAAAAATCTACCATTGAAAGCTATTGTTGCAGTAATTGAGCTACCGTTTTACTGGCTCCGGGTGGTCCCAAAAGGCGTTCTAATTGTTGATAGTTCTTTTTGATTTCATTTTTCCCAGAAGGACTGAGGATGGCTTCCAACGTTTCCAGAATTTTTTTTGTGGTGCATTGTTGTTGGATGAGTTCTACTACTGCTTTTTTGTTTAAAATCAAATTCACTAAAGAAATGTATTTCAACTTAACCAATTGTTTTCCAATAAAATAGGTTATAAAGCTGCTTTTGTAACATACCAATTGTGGCACCCCAAATAGAGCTGTTTCTAAAGTAGCTGTTCCACTGGTAACTAGGGCCGCTTGGGCATGTTGCAATAATGAATAAGTCTCATCTTGCACCAGTTTGACATTGGTGTTTTTAAGGATTTTTTTATAAAAAGACAGGGGAATGCTCGGTGCGCTGGCCACCACAAATTGATGGTCTGAAAAATGCGGGAGAACACTTAAAAACAACGGCAACATTTTTTTGATTTCTTGTTTTCGACTCCCCGGCAATAAAGCCAGCAAAGGGCGGTCATGTTCCAATTCATTACGACCTAAAAAGGAAGTATCCTTTTCGAGATTCGCTAAAGCATCCCGCAGGGGGTGTCCCACAAAGTGGGCTTTGAGTTGATGGTTATTTTCAAAATAGGGCTGTTCAAAGGGTAAAATAACATACAGCGCATCGAGGTTTTTTTTCATTTGCTTTACCCGGCTTTCCTTCCACGCCCAAACCTGAGGACTGATATAATAATGATTTTTATACCCCCTTTGGTGCGCCCATTCTGCCACTCTTAAATTAAAACCGGGATAGTCAATATATACAATACGATCTGGGTTGAAATGGAGAATGTCCTGTTTGCAAAATCGTAGATTGTATAAAATGGTTTTAAGATGAAGTATTACTTCCCAAAAACCCATAAATGCCAAATCGCGATAGTGTTTCACCAAAGTGGCTCCAGCTTGCTCCATCAGATCTCCGCCCCAACACCGAATTTCTGCTTTTGGATCAACCTCTCGTAGTGCTTTGATCAAGTGCGAACCATGCAAATCGCCTGAGGCTTCACCAGCAAGAATATAATATTTCACTAGACGTTTTTTAGGTGTTTATTTTTAAAAGGGCTACCACCACCACCATAAATAGGGAAAAGGTTACTATGCCGGCCGCAAAAGGAATTTTATTTTTTCGGATGGCTAGAAAAAAAATAGGTAGATTAATCAGTGCTCCCAATGAAAGTAGTCCGCCCAATTGATTTTTTTCATAAAGGAATTTAAGGCTTTGCTCAAGGCTATGTTGCGACATAAAATAGGTGATAATCAACACTCCAAAAGCGGTCCAGAGCAGGGCAGTAAATAGACCCAAATAAAAAGTCTTTTGGTTTAAAAATCCCATGTGTTTAATTGTTGAATACTATGGTGGGCGGTGAGGTCAAATTGGGTGGGCACAATGGAAATATAACCGTTTTTAAGGGCCCATTCATCAGTATCTTCTCCTTTATCTTCATTAATAAAATCACCAGTGAGCCAATAATATTCTTGCCCTTGTGGGTTGGTTCTTTTATCAAATTTTTCAACCCAATAGGCATTGGCTTGTCGGCACACTTTGATGCCTTTAATGCCGTGTCTTTTTTGCACAGGAAAATTAACATTCAACACCACGCCCTTTGGAATTCCCTGGTTGAGTGCTTGTTGGGTAATTTTCTTTACATACTCCTCTACGGGTTTGAAATCGGCTGCCCAACGGTAGTCTAACAAAGAAAACCCAATCGCGGGAATGCCCTCGATGCCTGCTTCAACGGCAGCGCTCATCGTGCCAGAATAAATGACATTGATAGAGGAATTGGAGCCGTGATTGATACCCGAAACACACAAGTCGGGTTTGCGATCTAACAATTCATTGACGCCTAATTTTACACAATCAGCAGGGGTGCCTGAGCAACTATATTCTGTTTGAGGACCTTTGTCTAGTTGAATGCGACTGCAATGCAAGGTGGAGTTGATTGTTATGGCATGTCCCATTCCTGATTGTGGGCTGTCGGGAGCCACCACAACCACATCGCCCAGTTCATTCATCACAGAAATTAACGATCTGAGCCCTGGGGCCGTAATACCATCATCATTGGTTACCAATATAAGAGGTCTTTTTTCCATCTTGTGAAACACAAAGGTATAAAATAACCCAAGAGCCCTTTTAAATCATTATTAACAAATAGTTTTTTATAGAATCCATATATTTAACCCTTATAATCTTTTAAGACTATGAAAAGGAGAATCTATTATTATATCATTGGTAGTTTTTTGTTGATCACTACCTTGGTATATGGTGTTACAAAAAATGAAACCAATCCAGATAAAGACAAATTTTTGATGGAAATTATATCATATGTTTTGGAGCGCGGCCATTATGATCCCAAAACCATAGACGATCGTTTTTCAGAAAATGTTTTCAATGATTTTATAGATGCCGTTGATGGCCAACACCGGTTTTTCTTACAAGCCGATATTCGTTCTTTTGAGCGGTATAAACACGAAATAGACGATCAGTTTAAACAAACCTCTTTAGAATTTTTTGACAAAGTATATCCTGTAATTAAACAACGCATGGCGCAGGTGGAAGGTTTTTATGAAACCCTTTTGGATCGGCCATTTAATTTTGGTGTGGCTGAAAGTATTCATTTGGATTATGAAAACATGCCCTATGTAAACTCTAACACTGCTTTGCAAGAGCGTTGGAGAAAACGCTTTAAGTTAGATATACTAGAACGCTTCACTTCCCTTAAAGAAGAAGAAACCAATAAAAAAGAGAAAGATGAATCCTACACCATGCTGTCTGATACTGAATTGGAATTAAAAGCTAGAGAAACCACTTTGGAAAATATGGAAGTCTTTTTTGAAAACTATAATGAATTGGAACGAAAAGACTGGTTTGAAGTTTATCTCAATGCTATCGTTTCACAATTTGACCCGCACACCCTCTATTTTGCCCCTAATGATAAAGACCGCTTTGACATGAGTATTTCGGGAAAATTTGAAGGCATTGGCGCCCGACTGGAAAAACGCAATGGAGAAGTTAAGATTGTAGAGGTTATTTCTGGGGGGCCTGTTTGGCGTGATGAACTGTTAGAAGTGGGTGATATTATTTTAGAAGTAGCCCAAGAAAATGAAATGGGCGTTGCCATTTCAGGCATGCGTTTGGAAGATGCCATTAAATTGATTAAAGGCCCAAAGGGCACTACTGTTTTTCTTAAAATTAAACGTGTAGACGGCACCATAGAAGAAGTGCCGGTGGTGCGTGATGTGGTAGAATTGGAAGAAACTTTTGCCCGTTCTTCTCTAATTGAATTAGACAACAAAAAATATGGATTAATCGAATTACCCAAGTTTTATGTCAGTTTCAACGATTATGGCGAGCGAAATGCCGCTAGCGATGTTAGAAAAGAATTAGAGCAACTCAAAGCCAAAGGCGTTTCAGGCATCATTTTAGATTTACGAAACAATGGAGGAGGATCTCTTAAAACCGTGGTGGACATGACTGGCTTTTTTATTGAGCAAGGCCCCGTGGTTCAAGTTAAAAGTACGGGCGGAAGAAAAGAGGTCTTGCAAGACACCGACCGCAGTATTGTATGGGATGGCCCCTTGGTGGTTATGGTCAATGAGTTTTCTGCTTCAGCTTCAGAAATTATAGCGGCCGCACTTCAGGATTATAAACGCGCCATAGTCTTAGGGAGCAAACAAACCTATGGAAAAGGCACGGTTCAAAATATGGTTGATTTGAACAGCATTGTTTCCAACAGTACCTATGGCGATTTGGGTGCAATAAAAATAACAACCGATAAGTTTTATCGGATCAATGGGCGTTCAACACAGTTGGAAGGTGTGCAATCGGATATTGTATTTCCCGACCGCTATGCCTATGTAGATATGGGTGAAAAAGACCAAAACAATCCTTTGCCTTGGGATCGTATTACACCGGCCAACTACACCCCCTGGAAGCCCCAACAAAATTATGAGACTGCCATTATAAACAGTCAAAACCGGTTGAAAAACAACCCCCTTATTCAACTAATAGATGAACAAGCCAAATGGGTGAAGCAACAACAAGATAAAGCCGACTTTTCATTATCATATGATGATTTCAAAAAAGAACGTTTGGAAAATAAATCCTTTTCAGAAAAATTTAAAGAACTCAATTCTTTTGAATCGGATTATCAATTTCAATGGCTGCCCGATGCCAATCAAAACACAGCTGTTTCAGAAGACTTTAAGGAAAAAAGAGAACGTTGGCAAAAAAGCCTTAAAAAGGATTTTTACATTTATGAGGCTGTCAACATTTTAAGTGATCTCAATAGCACTTTGGTTCAATCCAAACCCCTAACTTCGGCTGCTACCGTTGATTAAATTTGTTTGAGAAGAACAATGAGGCCTTTCTTCAAAAAGTTATTGAGTGCAGACGTTTGGCTGGTTTGCAGTGCAGGTTTCATAGTTTTGGTAAGTGTTTTGGCTCTTTTTGCACAATTTATTGTGCCCGATAAAACGCCCTATGCCAATCAAATGCAATTGGCTATTCATTCTCAACCGCCTGGATTTTCTGCCTTATTTTTACGTAAACCCTTGGTCCAAAACCGTTCACATCAACTGGAAAAAAGTGTCTCAAATAGCCATGAAGAAATTCCAATAAGCAGTTATTATTTTTATCAAAAAAATCTTGTTTTTCAACCCTTTGGAGCCCTTCCTTCCCAACAAGACACATTGTCGTTAGAACAATTTGAGGAGCTAAATCCAAAGGCCATCGAAGCTCAATTTATTTTTAAAAAAAAGTTTTTGTTGGGCACAGATGTTTATGGTCGTGATTTGATGAGCCGTTTGATTTTAGGCTCTAGAATTTCTTTAGGCATTGGGTTCATGGCTGTGTTTATATCCTTACTGGTGGGTGTTTTTTTTGGGGCTTTGGCTGGGTATTTTGGCGGTACCCTAGATCGGCTGATTATGGGGTTAATCAATGTGGTGTGGGCCATCCCAACGTTGTTATTGGTTATTGCTATTGTGCTTGTGTTGGGGCGCGGATTTTGGCAAGTGTTTTTGGCTGTTGGATTGAGTATGTGGGTGGAGGTGGCTCGACTCGTTCGTGGGCAGGTGAAATCCACCAAAGAAAAAGTATTTATACAAGCAGTTCGATCATTAGGGTTTTCAAACGGTCGTATTTTATTTTATCATGTTTTACCCACTGTGGTCAGTTCGCTCATTGTGATTTCAGCCGCCAATTTTGCCAGTGCCATTTTAATGGAAAGTGGGCTTAGTTTTTTGGGTATAGGCGCTCAACCACCAGTGCCAAGTTGGGGTGGTATGGTGAAAGATCACTTCCGTTATTTGTTGTTAGGAAAGCCTTATTTGGCTTTGTTGCCTGGGGCGGCCATCATGTTTTTGGTTTTGTCTTTTATGTTGTTAGGGAATGCATTGCGAGACCGTTTAGATGTGCGTCAATAAACTTAACTTAAACGGTTGGCGTCTAGATTCAGATAAATAAAGAAAAATAGACTAAAGGCCAAAAGGCTGGAGCCACCATAGCTAATGAATGGAAGTGGAATGCCTATGGTGGGCACTAAGCCCAATGTCATGCCCACATTAACAGCAAAATGAATAAATAAAATGCTAGCAAAGCAATATGAGAAAATCCGCGAAAAGGCATGGGTGTGTTTTTCGGCACGAAATAAAATGCGAGCAATAAAAAACGTGTATAGCAACACCAAACCAAAACTACCCAAAAACCCCCACTCTTCTCCCACTGTGCTAAAAATAAAATCGGTATGTTGTTCAGGCACAAAGCCGCCTTTGGTTTGAGATCCATTTAAAAACCCTTTTCCACTAAAAGCCCCAGAACCAATTGCAATTTTAGATTGATTGATGTTATATCCAATCCCTTGTTCATCTTCCACCAGCCCTAAAATCAAATTGATGCGGTCTCTATGCCGTTGTTCAAACACTTCGTTGAAAATAAAATTTACTGTAAATGAAAAACCAATTGATAAAAGCAAGACGATAAAATAGGGCCAAAGGCGTTTTCTTTTGGTTTTTCTTAGGAGGATAAAGAGGATAATCAAAAACAAAACACCAATAGCTATGGAGGTGTTGATGGGGTTAATCACAATGGTAATAAGAAAGAGGAAAAGGGCAGACAAACCGATTACTAAAAAGCTAAAAGTGCCTCCTTCTCGAATAAACACAAAAATTAAAGCTAAAAAAACCAAAGCACTGCCAGGGTCAGGTTGTGCGATGATTAATACCATGGGCAATGCAATTATGCCCCAAAATTTAATGAGGGTTTGTCTTTTTTGTAAGTTGGCATCAAGACCACTCAACACATAAGCAATAAGAATACTAACCGCAATTTTGGTGAATTCTGAAGGCTGAAAACGAATGCCTCCCAGAGTATACCATGAAGTGGCCCCCGATATTTTAGAACCAAATACAAACAAGCCCAGTAATAAAAAAATGGAAATGCCATAAATGATATAGGCCAAATGTTCAAATAATACGGGATTGAGATACAAAATGGGTAACCAAATCAAAAGGCAAAGAATAAAAAACAAGACTTGTTTACCCACAATATTGGAAGTGTCAAAGAGGGGCACTGGGTCGCCAGTAAAGGCGTTTGAATATATATTAACCAAACCAAAACTAATTAGCAATAAATAACACAATACAGCCCACCAATCCAACCGAGAAAAAAGCTGATTATTCATTAATTTCAAAAGGTTTTCCAGAATAAGGTTTGGCGTATTCTGCGGCTAAACTGCCGTTAATCATTCGGTCTTCAAGCCATTGGCGTTTAATTTCTTTATTAAGGTATTTTTCAATCATTAAACTGGCTATGGGTGCTGCCCATCGGCTTCCCCAATAGCCGTTTTCTATAAACACAGCTATAGCAATTTTGGGGTTGTCTTTGGGGGCAAAAGCCACAAAAATGGAATGGTCTGTAAGTTGTGTTTTTTGTCCTTCAATCTTCATGAAATTTTCCACCGTGCCCGTTTTTCCACACACCTCAATATCTTTGATTTTTGCAATTCTTGCGGTACCTTTTTCTACCACGTCAAACATACCTTCAATCACAGGTTCAAAGTGTTCTGGAGCGATGGTGGTGTAGTTTTTTTCTAGGTCCGTTTTAACGGAAGCCCCTTTAGTGAAGTGGGGTTTAATATAAAAACCTCTGTTGGCAATGGCTGCTGTAAAATTGGCCATTTGAATGGGCGTGGTCAATACTTCTCCTTGGCCAATGGCGTTGGAAATTATTGTGGGAGCTTTCCAACTATTTCTCGGATACCATCGGTCATAATAGGTGCTGTTGGGAATAAAACCTGGCCGTCCGGTGGGTAGATCATAGCCCAAATAATTGCCAAGACCAAAACTTTTTAAATGAGCATTCCAATGGTCAATTCCTTCTTGAGGCGTGGCATAGGCACCAATAATTTTTTGATACGTTTGGGCAAAATAAGTGTTACAGGAGCGGTAAATACCTTTATTTAAATCGTTGATAGAGCCAGGTGCACAGTGGCATTCCATAAAAGCGTTTCGGGCATAAAAATGCCCTGCTTGACAAACAAAGGATGTGTTGGGCTGAATCACGCCTTCTTCCAATCCAATTAGGGCATTTAAGGTTTTAAAAGGAGAGCCAGGAGCATATTCTGCCTGTAGCGTTCGGTCAAAAAGGGGCTTGGCTACGGTGTCTTGTTGAAGTTGTTTAAAAAAGGCAGATCGTTTTCTGCCCTCTAATTGTTTGGGTGCATAGGAGGGGGCAGAAATCAACGCCAATACTTCGCCCGTTTCGGGTTCAATGGCCACAATGCCACCGCGTTTGTTTTGCAACAGTTGTGCTCCATAATTTTGCAACTCAGCATCAATGGTAAGCATTATATTTTCAGAGGGCATGGGGGCAGAATCAAATTTGCCTTCTTCAAAAGAACCAATGATTCTATTGAATCGATCTTTTTGAAAATAGGCCACCCCTTTTTTTCCTTTTAAGGTGTTTTCATACGTTTTTTCAATGCCCTGTCGGCCAATTTGTTCGCCCAATTCATAGTTGGGGTTGGATTTTATCTCATATGGATTTACTTCGCTAATATAGCCCAACACATTGGCCATGGTCTCCACATGATAATCGCGGATCGTATTTTTTTGTAATTGAAAGCCAGAAAACTTCCAGATTTTTTCTTGAAATAATGCATACTCTTCTTCTGTAATATTTTGAATCACAATAGAAGGCAGCTTGTAGGAATACCGTTTTGCTTTTTGAAGCTGTGCAACTAAATCCTTTTGGGAAAGTTTTAATAAAGAACACACTTCTAAGGTATCAAAAACAGCACCATTTTCGGGCAAATACAGCACGTGATAGGCCGGTTGATTGCCCACCAGCAAAGTGCCATTGCGGTCATAAATTAAACCTCGTTCAGGATATAAGGTTTGTTTTAATATGGCATTGTTTTCAGAGCGGAGTTGATAATCGGTTTGAATGAGTTGCAAATAGACCAATTGTACCGTAAATCCCAAACTGATGAAGATGGTGATGCCCAATAAAAAATATTTGCGAATCATTTTTTTGACTTAAATAACAGTTGTACAACCCATAGAAATGTCAAGGTAAAAATTCCTGTTAAAAAAGTTTGTTTGAAAACTATAAAAAGAGAAGAGAAGCTAAAGAAAAGCACCAAAAAATAGACTAAATGATGAATGAAAACCATCCAAACAGAAAAAAGAAATTGCTTTAAAAATGGAATTTGATCCCACTGAGGGGTGGCCTCTTGCAAAACAACACTAAAATTTAAAGCAATAATTCGAGGCCTTAAAAAAGCGATAGTGATGGCGCTTATGGTATGCCCTCCGGCCCCTTGGGTGAGTAGATCTAATAGAAAACCAAGGGCAAACGACAAGGCTATAAATTGGGTTTGATTGGCGTCTAATCGATGATGAATAAAAAAATAGACATACACTAATGGATTGATGCTTCCCAAAAGGTGAAGTTGGTTAAAGAGAAAGACTTGTGAAAGCACCAACACAACAAATGTAAAAAGAAGAGAAAGGCTGGCTCTGTTCATGGCGTGTTTTGAATTAAAGATTCAATTTCACTCCGGTATATATTTTTCAAAAAATAAACATTTTCCATTTCCACCGGACTTTCGAAAAGATTGATTTCAATAGTGTAGTAACCTTGAACTGTTTTTTTATCAAGGGAAGAAATCCGACCCACAGGAATACCGCTTGGGAAATAAGAAGACCGCCCACTGCTCACCACAGTATCTCCCAATTGCACATTGGCTGTGGCCACAATATCATTGAGTTGCATTGTGTAAGGCGATTTGCCATTCCAACTTAAACTACCAAATACCGATTGGTTTTTAAGACGCACATTTAAACCTAAATCAAAATTTAATAAGGTGATAACAGCAGCATAGTTTGGACTCACTTCATCCACAATGCCCAGAACACCGCGTGCACCAATCACACCCATTTCAGTAGTAATGCTGTCGTTTGTGCCTTTATTGACAAGGGCAAAATTGCGAGCGTTGTGTTGTTCGCTATAGATGATACGAGCGGGAATGACCGTGTAGGGAAATGCGCCTTGATTGTTAAAAATGGGGAGGGCACTTTTGGATTGATTGCTTTTAAGAAATATGGCTTTTAGGGCCTCATTTTCTCGAATCAGATTATCATTTTCTTTCTTTAAATATAAATATCGGGTGGCATCTTTGCGGAGTTCGTGTAGATTTCCAGTCAAATATAAGCTCAATTTCCCCAATTGGGTTTGGTGATAAAAACTTCTTTGGGTTAAAAAATAAATGGAAAATAACATCAAAACGATATAGAGTATTCCATTTCTGAAACTTAGGAGCACATCTATAATCCGTTGCATCTGCGTTTATTTTTTCAAAACGGTCTTAAAGCGTTCAATGTTTTTTAGTGCAAATCCGGTGCCTCGAACAACAGCTTGAAGGGGGTCTTCGGCCACATATATAGGAAGGTCGGTTTTGAGTGTAAGTCTTTTGTCTAACCCTTTAAGCAAGGCTCCTCCTCCGGCCAAATAGATGCCGGTATTGTATATGTCTGCAGCCAATTCTGGAGGGGTCTGAGAGAGCGCTTCCATGATGGCATCTTCAATACGAATTAAAGATTTGTCTAGTGCACGAGCAATTTCGCTGTAGTTTATCACCACCTGTTTGGGTTTTCCGGTGAGTAAATCTCTCCCTTGCACAGACATGTCTTCTGGTGGATTTTCCAATTCTTCAATGGCACTACCCACCAAGAGTTTGATTTTTTCAGCGGTGCGTTCACCCACATATAAATTGTGTTTGCTGCGCATATAATTCACAATATCATTGGTGAAGACATCTCCTGCAATTTTGATGGATTTGTCACACACAATTCCGGAAAGGGCAATAATGGCAATTTCGGTGGTTCCACCGCCTATGTCTACAATCATATTTCCTTTGGGTTGCATAATATCAATCCCAATTCCGATGGCTGCTGCCATGGGTTCGTGAATCAAATAGACCTCTTTTCCATTCACACGTTCTGCCGATTCTCGAACGGCGCGCATTTCCACTTCTGTAATGCCCGAAGGAATACAAATTACCATGCGTAGTGAAGGAGTAAAAAATCTGCGTTTTAATGCTGGAATGCTTTTAATCAATTGACTAATCATTTGCTCAGAAGCATTAAAATCGGCAATCACCCCATCTTTAAGGGGGCGCACGGTTTTAATGTCTTCGTGTGTTTTTCCTTGCATCATATTGGCTTCTTGGCCAATGGCAATCACTTTGTCAGTGCTGCGGTCAATGGCAACAATAGAAGGACTGTCAACCACCACTTTGTCGTTGTGAATAATGAGGGTGTTGGCTGTGCCTAAATCGATTGCAATTTCTTCAACAAATAGTCCCATGCGTTCTAAATCTTGCGTAAAAGTAAAAAATTAATGTTTGAAATGTCGTGTTCCGGTAAAGACCATTGCAATTTGATTTTTGTCACAATAAGCAATTGAGTCTTTATCTTTTATTGATCCACCGGGTTGAATCACTTTATTAATCCCCTCATTTCCTGCAATTTCTACACAATCTGGGAAGGGAAAAAAGGCATCGCTGGCCATCACAGCATCTTGTAAATCAAAGGCAAAGTGCTTGGCTTTAGCAATGGCTTGTTGTAAGGCATCCACCCGCGAGGTTTGCCCGGTTCCGGAGGCCAAAAGTTGTTTGTTTTTGCACAATACAATGGTGTTGGATTTGGTGTGCTTACAAATTTTTGAAGCAAACATTAAATCCTCAATAGCATCGGCTGAGGGTCTTTCTTTGGTCACATAGGTCAAATCCTCAAGCCGATCTGTTTTTCGATCGGCTTCTTGCACCAAAACCCCATTGAGGCAAGAACGCAATTGCGTTTCGGGAAGGGCGTATTCTTTTTGAATTAAAAGCACCCGATTTTTTTTCTCTTTTAGAAGGGCTAAAGCATCTTTGCTATAGGAGGGAGCAATAACCACTTCACAAAACAACGTATGTATTTTTTCAGCGGTTGCTAAATCAATGTTTTTGTTGGCAATGAGCACTCCTCCAAAGGCCGAAACAGGATCGCCGGCCAACGCATCTTCATAGGCTTGAACCAAGCTTTCTCGAACAGCAAAGCCACAGGCATTGTTGTGTTTCAAAATGCCAAAGGCAGGTGCACCGTCATAAAATTCATTCATCAGTTGCACGGCTGCATCAATGTCTAAAAGATTGTTATATGAAATGTTTTTGCCGTGTAATTGTTCTAAAAGATCAGAAAGCGGACCAAAAAAGCGCCCTTTTTGATGAGGGTTCTCACCATAACGCAAGGGGATAGCCTCGGAGGAACTGAGTTTTAAAATGTCTTCTTCAATATTAAAATAAGAAAAAATGGCTGAATCATAATGGGAGGAAGTATGAAAGGCTTTCACCGCAAATTGTTTTCTGTCTTCTAAACTAAACACCCCATTTTGGTTTTGAAGTAAGTCTAAAAACAAGCCATAATCCTTTTGACTAGATACGCATACAACCGAGTTAAAATTTTTGGCTGCAGCTCGGATTAAAGCAATTCCACCGATGTCTATTTTTTCGATTATATCGGCCTCACTTGCTCCTGAAGCCACCGTTTTTTCGAATGGATAGAGATCAACAATCACCAAATCAAAAACGGGAATTTCATATTGTTCCAATTCATTTTGATCCGAAGGGTTGTCTGCCCGATTTAAAATGCCTCCAAAAATCTTAGGATGTAAAGTTTTTACACGTCCACCCAATATCGAAGGGTAGCCTGTGAGCGATTCCACAGCCACCACCTCATGTCCTTGGTCTTTGATATACGCCTCCGTGCCACCAGTAGAATAAAAAGTTACTCCTTGAGCAGCTAGGGTCTCTAGAATAGGATCTAATCCGGATTTGTCAAAAACTGAAATAAGGGCTTTTTTAATTTTGTGATCTTGCATCTTTTAATTGGGTTTAAATTGGACTGTAATGGGGGGCAATTTCTTGACATAATTGGGTTAATAAATGTTCGTCTTGAGGGCTAAAAGCGTTGGGCGTATTAGAATCTATATCAATTTGTCCCACATTTTTGCCGTCAACAAAAAGTGGCACCACCAATTCTGATTGAACATCCAAACTGCAAGCAATATAATTGTCTTCGGCCTTTACATCGGGAATATTTAAGAGGATGTTGCTTAGGGCCACTTGGCCGCAAATTCCTTTTCCGAAAGGGATGGTGTTGTGTTCTGTGGGGGCTCCGGCAAATGCCTTGAGATGGAGGGTTTGGGTTTGATGATTAGCAAAATAAAAGCCCACCCAGTCAAAGTGTGATACTTCGGCCTGTAGTTTTTCACACAGCCTTTGTAGTTTTATGGGGAAAGAAAGCGCCTTGTTTTGCAATAGCGCAATCGCCCAATCCAATAGCTTTTGATTTGCAACTTCAACCATTTTGCAAAAGTAAAAATTAGTTGGTGAGTTTCCCTTTAAAAGGCTAGAAGTTTTTACATTTATATAACTTAACAAATCAATCATGAAACAGCACATTAATGTGCAGGGAATGACCTGCTTAAACTGTCAAAAAAGTGTGACAGAAAAATTGGCTGCCATTGAAGGTGTGGAAGCAGTTTCTGTTTCTTTTGAAGAAGCAAGCGCGCATTTCGAAACCCCCACTTTATTGCCCTTACATCAAATTGCAAACCAACTGGGCGCTAAATATTCGGTGTCTGACCCTTCGGGGTCCAATGCTGCATCAAATGCAACTCAAAAAACACTTTCCAAATGGAAAGCCCTTACGCCTTTGTGGCTCATTTTTGGTTATCTAGTGGCAGCCACGGCCTTTTTGCAATTGCTTACCCAAAATCCCCAACGCATCATGCTTGATTTTATGGGGCTATTTTTTATCGTTTTTAGTTTCTTTAAATTTTTGGATTACAAGGGGTTTCCCGCTTCTTTTGCAAAATACGATCCCTTGGCCAAGAAAAGCAGGCTATATGGAAAGCTGTATCCTTTCGTAGAAACGGTGCTTGGCGTGCTATTTCTATTACAAAAAGAAGTTCTTGTAGCCTTGTTGCTCACGGTTTTCTTGTTGTCCATGACCACTTATGGTGTTTTGCAAAGCTTGCTGAATAAAAATCAAATTGAATGTGCTTGTTTGGGCACGGCCCTCAAACTCCCTATGACAGAAGCCACGCTTATTGAAAACCTTTTGATGATCACCATGGCTTTAATCAATCTCAGTGGACTTTTCATTTAAAAAGAATTATAAAAAAACCCTGCCAAATGGCAGGGTTTTAATACTATCGGAATAGATTTTACATCATCCCAGGCATTCCGCCGCCACCCATTGGGGGTGCTGCAGGAGCCTCTTCTTTAATATCAATCAAAGCACACTCGGTGGTAAGAATCATGCCTGCCACAGAGGCTGCATTTTCTAAGGCCACTCGGGTCACTTTCTTGGGATCAATAATACCGGCTTTAAGCATGTCTACATAGCTTCCGTCCTTAGCATTGTAGCCAAAGTTTTCGGCTCCTTCTAATACCTTAGAAACAACCACTGAACCTTCGCTTCCAGCGTTTTCTACAATAGTTCTCAAAGGGGCTTCAATGGCCTTGTTGATGATTTGAATACCAGTAGCTTCGTCGTCATTTGATGCTTTTAATTTGGCTAAGCCTTTTTTGGTGGTTAAAAGAGCAACACCACCACCAGCAACAATACCTTCTTCAACAGCGGCACGAGTGGCATGTAAGGCATCGTCTACACGGTCTTTTTTCTCTTTCATTTCCACTTCAGAAGGAGCGCCCACATAGAGCACTGCCACACCACCAGACAATTTAGCTAAACGCTCTTGAAGCTTTTCTTTATCATAGTCGGATGTAGTGGTTTCAATTTGTGATTTAATTTGATTCACACGCCCTTTGATGTCGTCTGGTGCGCCATTGCCATTTACCACAGTAGTATTGTCTTTGTCAATCGTTACTTTTTCTGCGGTTCCCAGCATATCAATAGTGGTGTTTTCAAGTGTAAACCCACGTTCTTCAGAAATTACAGTACCACCGGTTAAAATGGCAATATCTTCTAACATTGCTTTTCTACGGTCACCAAAGCCAGGCGCTTTAACCGCAGCAATTTTAAGGGCGCCACGCAATTTGTTAACCACAAGTGTGGCAAGGGCTTCACCATCCACGTCTTCTGCAATAACTAAAAGAGGTTTCCCAGTTTGAGCCACAGGTTCCAAAATGGGTAACAAATCTTTCATTGCTGAAATCTTTTTGTCATATAACAAAATGTATGGGTTTTCAAGGTCAGCTTCCATTTTTTCAGAGTCGGTCACAAAATAGGGTGACAAATAACCTCTGTCAAATTGCATTCCTTCTACCACGTCTACATAGGTGTCTGTTCCTTTGGCCTCTTCAACAGTAATAACTCCTTCTTTACCCACTTTTTCAAAAGCTTCGGTAATCAAGGCGCCAATAGTTTCGTCGTTATTGGCAGAAATGCTAGCCACTTGATGAATTTTTTCAGAGGCGTCACCCACAGCCACAGCTTGTTTGCCGAGTGCTTCTACAATAGATTCAACGGCCTTATCAATACCACGCTTTAAATCAAGTGGATTGGCTCCTGCAGCAACGTTTTTTAGCCCTTCTTTCACGATGGCTTGCGCTAAAATGGTGGCTGTTGTAGTCCCGTCACCAGCAAGATCGTTGGTTTTAGAAGCAACTTCTTTAACCATTTGTGCTCCCATGTTTTCTAGGGCGCCTTCCAACTCAATTTCTTTTGCCACTGTAACCCCATCTTTAGTTACTTGGGGAGCGCCAAAAGCTTTTCCGATAATTACATTGCGTCCTTTGGGGCCAAGAGTCACTTTAACTGCATTGGCTAGGGCATCAACACCTCGTTTAATGCCGTCTCTAGCTTCAATATCAAATTCTATTTTTTTTGCCATGTCTAAAAATGTTTATGGATTTATACAATCGCGAGGATGTCGCTTTCTTTCATAATCAAATAATCTACTCCCTCGTGTTGAAGTTCTGTACCGGCATATTTGCCATACAACACTTGGTCACCAACGCTCACCGTCATTGGATTATCTTTTGTCCCATTCCCTACAGCCACAATGGTTCCTCTTTGGGGTTTTTCTTTGGCTGTGTCGGGAATAATAATTCCGGAGGAAGTTTTTGTTTCTGCAGCGGCAGGTTCAACAAGAACACGGTCTGCTAGGGGTTTAATAGTTATCTTACTCATGTTATTTTAATATTTGTTTGGCCACACTTAGACAGAAACTGTGCCAAGCATTGGGATATGACAAATTGTTAAAAAAGAGCCGCTAAAACTGACAGCCTGACACAGCAATGCCGGTCAATGCGTCTAGTTGGTGCTAGGCTCTAAAGGAATTTCAGGGATTTCTTCTGCTTCGGGTGCAACCTCAGGAACAGCAACAGGCTGAGTGGTGGTGGCATTGTCTTGAAGCAATCGAGAGTCTTGTGAACCCGCAGAACGCTCTAGGGTAACGTTGGAGATTAATATCAATACCATCAATAAAGTGGCAAGCACCCAAGTGCTTCGGTCAAGAAAGTCACTGGTTTTTTGAACTCCTCCAATTTGTTGTGTGCCCCCGCCACCAAATGATGAAGAGAGTCCTCCTCCTTTGGGGTTTTGTACCATAACAACTAAAATTAGGAGAAAACAAACCACTAAAATGAGGGCGATAAAAATTGAAAATGTGCTCATTGTTGCTTACGTTTTTATTGCAATTCTTTTATTGCTTTAATTTGGTTGGCAAAGAAACTATTTTTTTCTGGATATTTCAAACGCAAAATTTCGTAGGCCTTTATGGCCTTGTCATATTTTTTTTGTTTGACAAAAATTTTGGCTAGGGTTTCGGTCATCAATTCATCTGTAGAGGTCCAACTGGCTTCACTTAGGTCTTTTTGTTTTTTAGCCGTTTTGGATGGGGGTTTAATTTTGGGTTGCTGGGCTAAAAAGGCATCAATCAAAGCAAAACGATCTGAAGAATTCTCGCTTTGATTTTTGGTTTGTACAAATTGTAACCAATCGGTAAAGGTCATTTGGGGCGGGGCAGTGCTTCTTTTTTGTTCACCTTTTTTCGCTCTAGAGGCTTTTGGAGCTGGTTTTATGGTGGCTTTTTTGGATGGAGATTTCCTTTTGGTTTTTTGTTTTTCCGGAGTAGGTTCAATCGTTGTTTGGTTCCACGCAAAAAGCAACGACCGGTCAAAGGTTCTGCAAGCGGTTTGTTGCATCCATTCTTCGGCTTGTTCGGGTTGATGCATGCTGGCCCATTTGGCTCGATGCAACCAAGCATTTTGGAAATAGGGATAGCGATCGGTTATCGCTTCAAGTGATTCAAAAGCTTCTTTTGAGCCCTCTTGAAGGGCTTCAATGGTGTCAAAATAAGAAGGTTCTTTTTTCACCATTTGGCTAGTGTTTCATTAAAAATATCCTGGGTGATGCGTTCAAAAATCTCTTTATGTGCTGCGTCAATAACATCATATACTTGTTTATCGGCGGGAAAATCATAAAAGAAAGAAAAAGATTTTTTGAAGTTATCTTCTTCTTTTTTGGTATTGGTATAAGTTAAAAAAACGGTCATTTTAAGCCGGTTTTGGGCTGCTGTATTTTCTGCAGTAGCCGACATGGGCGTAACACTATATTCTGTGATATCGCCTTCATAAATAAGATCGCCATCGGCAGTCACCAAATCTAAATTGGTGAGATTTAAAATTAGATCTTGCAGGGCAACAGTAAAATCGCGATCCAGTCCAGGTTCAACGGTTGAGCCGGGTTTATTGCCCGCAACATTTACAAAATAGTTAACTTGGAATGAGGAGGTGCCAGGAGGAATGGAGGCGCCCGTGAAGGAGTAAATTCCACACCCCATCAACAAGAGCATTGAGCTGAAACCCAAAAATAAGCGTCCTTTAGCTGTTCTCCACATTGTGTAAATCAAATTGTTTTATCTTTCGATAGAGGGTGCGTTCTGATATTCCTAATTCCTCTGCTGCCAATTTACGTTTTCCTTTATTGCGAATCAAGGCACTTTTAATCATTTCAACTTCTTTTTCTAAAAGCGATAAAGGTTCTTCTTCCACCACGGCATCTGCATAGTCGTCATAGGAGGAAGTAGGCGTTTCTGGTGTGTGATATTCGGCTTCTCTTGCTACACTGTCATTGCTCATCGGAATGGCTTTAAGGGCCTTTTCTGTGGCAGTAAATTCTTCACTTTCTTTTTTGCCATAGATTTTTTCAATAAGCCCTTGATTTTCTTCTTGCACCTTGCGGCTGTCGTCTTGTAACAATTCGAGGGTTAATTTTTTAAGATCATTTAAGTCACTTTTCATATCAAAAAGCACCTTGTATAATATTTCACGCTCTGTGGCGAAGTCACTTTCTTTTTTCTCTTGGGTGAGCAACATAGGCAAGTTTTTACCACTGTCTGGCAGGTAGGTTCGTAGCGTAGATGCTGAAATTTCGCGATCTTTTTCTAAGACCGAAAGTTGCTCGGCCACGTTGCGCAGCTGTCTTATGTTTCCATTCCACCGATAGCTAAGGATTATTTTTTGGCTCTCGTCAGTGAGGCGCAAGGTGGGCATATGATATTTTTGAGCAAAGTCTGAAGCAAACTTTCGGAAAAGAAGGGGGATGTCTTCTTTGCGTTCACGCAAGGGTGGCAGGGTAATTTCTACGGTGCTGAGTCGGTAGTATAGGTCTTCCCTAAATTTTCCTTTTTGAATGGCTTCGGCCATGTTCACGTTGGTGGCTGCTACTATGCGTACATTGGTCTTTTGCACCTGTGAGGCGCCCACCTTAAGAAATTCACCACTTTCTAAAACCCGCAACAAACGCACTTGAGTGGTGAGTGGCAGTTCCCCCACTTCATCTAAAAATATAGTTCCTCCATCGGCTACTTCAAAATATCCCGAACGGGTTTGTGTGGCTCCTGTAAAGGCTCCTTTTTCATGACCAAACAATTCGCTGTCAATCGTACCTTCTGGAATTGCCCCGCAGTTAACGGCAATGTATTTGGCGTGTTTGCGGTGGGAATATTGATGGATTATTTTAGGGATGTTTTCTTTTCCCACACCACTTTCGCCTATAACAAGAACCGAAATGTCGGTACTGGAAACGCGTAGGGCTTTCTCCAATGCACGGTTTAAGCCAGCGTGATTTCCAATAATCCCGAAACGTTGTTTAACACTCTGTAATGATTCCATGGTTAAATTGTATTTGAATGCCCCACAGCTTTGCCCAAAAGGGTTGCGGCCGTGCAATCAGTAATTTTTACATCAACAAAATCACCGGCTTGAAAATTTTCTTTAGGAAAAACAACTACGGTGTTTTGGGTGGTTCTGCCGCTCCAATAATCGTTGGATTTTTTGGAGGGTTTTTCGATGAGCACACAAACCGTTTGCCCAACAAATGCTTGGGTGCGAAACTGACTGTGTTTTTGCTGTAGGTCAATAATTTCTTTTAAGCGTCTTTTTTTGGTATCTAAGGGCACATCATCAGGAATTTTTCTAGCAGCCAATGTGCCAGGGCGTTCAGAATAAGCAAACATAAATCCAAAATCATATTTAACATATTCCATTAATGAAAGGGTGTCTTGATGATCGGCTTCGGTTTCGGTGGGAAATCCAGCAATCATATCCTGAGAAATGCCGCAGTCTGGAATGATACTTCGAATATTGTCAATCAATTCAAAATATTCTTCCCGGCTGTGCAAGCGATTCATTTTTTTTAGAATTCTATTGCTTCCTGACTGCACCGGCAGATGAATGTATTTGCAAATATTGGGGTGCTTAGCCATGGTGTGCAGCACTTCCAAAGAGAGGTCTTGGGGATTAGAAGTAGAAAAACGAAAACGCATGCGGGGGTGAGCTGCTGCGACCATATTCAATAAATGATGAAAATGCACGGCTGTTTTTTGCTGGAGTGCAGAAGCTTTTTCGAAATCTTTTTTTAGCCCTCCACCATACCATAAATAGCTATCCACATTTTGTCCAAGCAGCGTAATTTCTTTGAATCCTTTTTGGGCTAAATCTTCCACTTCTTGCAAGATGCTCTTAGGGTCACGACTTCTTTCTCTCCCTCTCGTAAATGGCACCACACAAAATGTACACATATTATCACACCCCCTGGTGATGGAAACAAAAGCGGTAATGCCGTTGCTATTGAGACGCACAGGGGCGATATCGCCATAGGTTTCTTCTTTAGAAAGAATCACATTCACTGCCTCTCGCTCTGCAGCAAGTTCTTCTAATAAATTAGGGAGGTCTTTGTATGCATCGGGCCCCACAACCAGGTCTACAATTTTTTCTTCTTCCAAAAAGCGATGCTTTAAACGTTCTGCCATGCATCCCAAAACGCCCACTTTAACTTTTGGATTTTGTGCTTTTAAACCATTAAAATGCACCAGTCTATTGCGCACCGTTTGCTCTGCTTTTTCTCGAATAGAGCAGGTGTTCAGTAGAATTAATGAGGCTTTTTGAAAATCGTTGGTAATGCCAAAACCTTCTTCTTTTAGAATGGAAGCCACTACTTCGCTGTCAGCAAAATTCATCTGACAGCCATAACTTTCGATATAGGCCATTTTGGTCTTAGCCCCTTTTGTTTCAGGGAGTGAAACGCCCTCGTATGCGTGAGGGTCTTTTAGGGGTACTGCTGTTGTTTTCATTTTCATGGCTGGTGCAAAAGTAAGAAAAAGCAATCAAAATTGACATTTTGTCAGTTGTTGCTTTTGGAATGGGGAGCAACGATTTTTTAGTGGGGTAGTTTTTCGTGAAATAAGCCATAGACCCATGTGCCCAGAGCCGCCGCCGCAATAACAATCAAAATAGGATATATACCAGCACCTACTAGCGTAAACATTGGACCTGGACAAGCACCTGTCAACGCCCAACCCAAGCCAAAAATAGTGCCGCCAATCACATAGCGTTTAACACCAAAAGGCTTGTCTTCTATAACAATGGCCTTACCAAAAAAAGATTTGAGTTCGAAGCGTTTGATTATTTGAACACCCAAAACTCCTAAAACCAATGCAGCACCAATAATGCCATACATATGAAAAGATTGGAACTGGAACATTTCATAAATACGAAACCATGAAGCCGCTTCCGATTTATACATGGTGATGCCAAAAACAATTCCGATTATAAATAAAATACTATTCTGCATGATTAAAAGAGTTGCGGTAAAACAAAATGAGTCATTAATAAACCACCAATAAAAAAGCCGATGACAGCAAAAAGAGAAACCAATTGTAAATTACTGAGACCTGAAATGGCGTGTCCGGAGGTGCATCCATTGGCATAGCGGGTTCCAAAACCCACCAAAAACCCACCTAAGACCAAAAGCCCAAGTGTTTTAGGGTCTGTCATGGCATTTGCACCAAACAGCTCTTCGGGCATGTATTGGTTGCCGTCTGTATTAATATTTATGGCTTGGAGCGAGGCAATAGTATTTTCGCTGATGGCCACGGCCGTATCGGCAGAAAGCAGATTGGCGCCAATCCAGCCGCCAACAATGGCGCCCAAAACAACTATTAAATTCCAGCGGTGCGCTTTCCAATCATACCGAAAAAAAGCACTCGTTTTGCCTGCACCACATACGGCACAAAGGGTTCTTAAGTTGGATGACATGCCAAATTTTCGATTAGAAAACAACAACAAAAAAAGGACAAAGGCAATCATGGGGCCGCCCACATACCAGGGCCATGGTTGGTAAATAAAATCCATAATCATATTATTTATTTGAGTGTTGACGGACAAACATATTCTGTGGTTTTGATGCCTGCATCTTCAATGGCTTTAAAACCGCCTTTAATGTCAATGAGATTGTGTATGCCACGACTTTTCAAAATGGAAGCAGCAATCATACTTCTGTAGCCTCCAGCACAATGGATATAAAAAGGTTCATTTTCTGGAAAATCGCTGAGGTGTTCATTGATATAATCTAATGGCGTATGGACGGCTTTGGGGAGGTGCTGTGATTGAAATTCGCCAATTTTACGCACATCAAAAACAGCGGTAGTTTTTTCCTTTTTTAGTGCTTTTTTGAATTCGCTGGCACTTTGTCCTTCCACTTGATCCGTTTCTTTTCCGGCGGCTTCCCAAGCGGCAATGCCTCCGTCTAGGTAGCCAAGGGTGTTGTCAAATCCAACACGGGCCAATCGTGTAACGGTTTCTTCTTCTCGGCCTTCTGGAGCAACCAGTAGCAAAGGTTGATTCACATCGCCTATTAGGGCGCCTACCCAGGGAGCAAAACCGCCATCAATTCCAATAAAAATAGACCGTGGAATGTGCTTTTGAGCATAGTCATCTTGGTGCCGAACATCTAAAATTATGGCTCCCATTTCATTGGCTAATTCTTCAAATTGTTGGGCGCCAATGGGTGTGGTTCCTTTTTTCAATATTTCTGCTACATCTTCATAACCGTATTTGTTCATTTTCACGTTGAGTGGGAAATATTGAGGGGGAGGTAAGAGCCCATCGGTTACTTCTTTGACAAATTCCGTTTTGGACATATCTTCCCGAAGGGCATAGTTTGTCTTTTTTTGGTCGCCTAGGGTGCCCACGGTTTCTTTGCTTAGGTTTTTTCCACAAGCGGAGCCGGCTCCGTGAGCGGGATAAATAATTAAAGTGTCTGGTAGGGGCATAATTTTTTTGCGTAAGCTATCATAGAGCATGCTTGCCAGATCTTCTTGGGTGAGGTCTGCTCCTTTTTGAGCTAAATCAGGTCGACCAACATCACCTAAAAAAAGCGTGTCTCCACTAAAAAGTGCGTGTGCATTGCCTTGTGCATCTTTTACTAAATAACAACTACTTTCCATGGTGTGCCCAGGGGTGTGTAAAAGTGTTATTGTGATATCACCCAATTCAAAAGATTGTTCGTCTTCGGCAATAATGGCTTCAAAACCGGTTTCTGCATTGGGCCCATAGACAATGGGTGCTCCAGTGGCTTCAGAAAGAGTGACATGCCCACTCACAAAATCGGCATGAAAATGGGTTTCAAAAATATATTTAATTGTGGCGTTGTCTTTTTTCGCTTTTTCAATGTAGGGTGTTACTTCCCTGAGTGGGTCAACAATGGCCACTTGGCCCTTGCTTTCTATATAATAGGCGCCTTGTGCCAAACATCCGGTATATATCTGCTCTATTTTCATTCTATGATTATTTGTTGCAAAATTAATTGGTCTGGTGTTTAAATTTATGATTTCTCAATCGATTTAGTCTATAGAACTATTGTTTTGTCTTCTTATATTTTTTTTGATATCGCTTTTATCTTTAAAACCGTCAAAATGTTGCACGGCGTCTTCTGTATTGATAAATAGATTTTTAGGCTTTAGCGTATTTATAAGTTTGCTTTTAAAAATACGATCACGAGTGGGTCCAATGGCTCCCGCAATCAAAATCCGAACGCCCTTTTCTTGAAGGTTTTCAAACAAGGTGATGAGTTGGCTTGTGGCCGTTGCGTCTATATAATGTATGGCTTCTGCATTGAGCACAAAACCTTTTATGGTGGATTGTTTCTTTCGGATTTCTTCTTCCACTAATGTTTTAAAAAATTGAATATTGCCAAAATAAAGTTGTCCGTCAAAGCGCAAGATCAATAAATCTTCTCGAACGGTGGCCATTTCTGGAAAGCGTTTGACGTTTCTAAAATAAGGCGTGTTTTCAATTTTTCCTAAAATGGCATAATGTGGTTTTGACGTGCGATATACCAAATGCAATAATGAAAAGAGTACTCCTAATAAGATGCCTTCTTTGATGCCTAAAAAGAGTGTAGCTAAAAAGGTGAAAACCAAAATGAGAAATTCTTCTTTGTGATTTCGGAACAGTTTGGATGCATAGCTAAAATCAATCAGATTGCTCACAGATTTGATGATGACGGCTGCTAAAATCGTATTGGGTAAATAATAAAACCAAGGGGTTAGAAAAAGCAGTATGCTTCCCACCATTAGGGCGCTGATGAACAAGGCAACACCACTTTTGGCTCCGGCCTGATCGTTTACGGCTGTGCGGGAAAACCCACCTGTGGTAGGATAGGATTGAAAAAAAGCACCTAAAATGTTGCCTCCCCCTAAAGCAATAAGCTCTTGGTTAGGGTCTAGGGTGTTGGTTTTATTTTTCTCCTGAAAAGCCTTGCCCAATGAAATGGCTTCAAGAAAAGCGACCAAGGCTAATGTTAGTGCAATGGGAAAAAGATTTTGGATGTGCACTCGGCTTAATTGAGGGATTTCAAAGTGTGGGAGTCCACTAGGGATGGTTCCCACTATTTTGATGCCTAGGCTTTCCCAGTTAAAGTATTTGGAAAAAACAACTCCAAACAAAACGATAAGGATGACTCCAGGAATTTTTGATTTAAGTTTTTTTAACACAAACAAAAGGGCTAGAGCTCCAAGGCCAATAAGCAGGCTGAGGCTGTTGGTTTGCTCCAACGCTTTAAAGGTATTGATGAGCAGTTTGTGAATATTATTTTGTTGTGTGATAGAAATACCCAAAAGGTGTTTCAATTGACTTAAACCTATAATAAGGGCTGCAGCAGAAGTAAATCCACTTATCACTGGTTTTGACAGAAAAGCAACCACAAACCCCATGCGTAATAAACCCATAGCGATTTGCAGCAATCCCACCATAAATGAAAGGGCGATGGCTAACAGAATATATTCTTCAGTACTTGACAAGTTGAGGCTACCCAATCCGGCAGCTACAAGCAAAGAGTCTAAGGCCACAGGCCCCACAGCCAATTGTCTTGAGGTGCCCATGAGGGCATACACCATTTGCGGGATTAAGGCAGCATAGAGCCCATAAACGGGTGGTAGGCCTGCAATTAAAGCATAGGCCATGCCCTGAGGAATAAGGAGTATTCCCACAGTTATACCCGCGACAAGATCGCCTTTGAAATATTCTTTTTTATAGTGAGGGAGCCACTCTAAAACAGGCAAATAACGTCTTAACATAAAACCAATATATTTGCTTTTTTAGAACGGTTTAAGCTAAAATTTGTAATCAAAAATTGCTTTTTTAAAGAGGTGTAAAGATACAAATTTTGAAAGTTCCAAAAAAACTTAACTACTTTTGCATCGATCAGAAAACACACCTATGGCCAAGAATTTAGTTATTGTAGAGTCACCTGCCAAAGCCAAAACCATTGAAAAATTTTTGGGAAAGGATTTTAAAGTAGCCTCAAGTTATGGCCATATTGCTGATTTACCCGCCAACGAATTGGGTGTGGAGGTGGAGCAAAGTTTTGCGCCAAAATATATTGTTTCTCAAGACAAGAAAAAGGTGGTTAGTGAGCTCAAGAAGTTAGCCAAAAATGCAGAAACAGTATGGTTGGCTAGTGATGAAGATCGGGAGGGAGAAGCCATTGCCTGGCATTTGGCCAATCAGCTAAAGTTGTCTGAAACAAACTCCAAACGAATTGTATTTTCAGAAATTACCAAAAACGCCATTCTAAAGGCCATAGAAAAACCCCGGACGATTAATTATGACCTTGTTAATGCGCAACAAGCCCGTCGGGTTTTGGATCGATTGGTGGGATATGAGCTTTCACCAGTGCTTTGGAAAAAAATTAAGACCGGTTTATCGGCAGGGCGTGTACAATCGGTTGCTGTACGACTTATTGTAGAGCGGGAGCGCGAAATCCACGCGTTTCAGCCCAAAGAATTATTCAGAACCAAGGGGCAATTCAAAACGCTTTCTGGAGCTGTTTTTGAGGCACAATATGATCATGATTTTGAGAACGAATCGGACACACGTGCTTTTTTAGAAGCTCATAAATCTGCTGAATTTTCGGTAGAAGACATTCAAGTGAAACCGGGCAAAAAGACCCCAGCCCCTCCTTTTACCACATCCACCTTGCAGCAAGAAGCGGCGAGAAAGCTCTATTTTTCGGTGAGTAAAACCATGAATTTGGCGCAACGGCTTTATGAAGCAGGATTAATTACCTATATGCGAACCGATAGTGTGAATTTGTCTGAGGAGGCCAAAGGCGCCATACACCAAAAAATTGTAGAAACTTTTGGTGAACCCTATCTGCAAAACCGTCATTTTAAGACCAAAAACAAAGGGGCACAAGAAGCGCATGAAGCCATACGGCCCACCAATCCATTGCAAGAATCTGTAGCGGCTTTAGAATATGATCAAAAACGGCTCTATGAGCTCATTTGGAAACGCGCGGTTGCGTCGCAAATGACAGATGCTGCTTTGGAGCGCACCAAAATTTCAATTCGATCAACGGCCACGTCTGTTCCCTTTACTGCCCAAGGAGAAGTTATTACTTTCGATGGATTTTTAAAATTATATATAGAGGGCTTAGATGACAGTGAAGAAGAGCTCACAGGGCTGCTTCCCAAAATGACCCAGGGGGAAACTCTTGAAATGGATAGCCTTACCAGTACACAGCGTTTTTCAAAACCACCTTATCGTTATGGAGAAGCATCGCTGGTTAAAAAGTTGGAAGAACTTGGCATTGGAAGACCTTCTACCTATGCCCCCACCATTTCTACAGTGCAAAACAGAGGATATGTTGAAAAAGGTACCTCAGAAGGACAACAACGCAACTATTTGCAATTAAAACTAGAAGCCTTAACAATAAAAGAAGGGCGTTTGACCGAAAAGGTGGGTGCAGACAAAGGTAAATTGGTGCCTACCGACATTGGAAACATAGTTAATGATTTTTTAGTAGCGCATTTTGAATCCATATTAGATTTCAATTTTACCGCTCAAGTAGAAACAACTTTTGATAATATTGCTCGGGGAGAAGAAGATTGGACCAAAATGATCCAACAATTTTATGGTAATTTTCACACCACCGTGGAGCATGTTAAGGACAACGTGCAACGAGAGTCTGGAGAGCGTGAGCTAGGTGTTGATCCCAAAAGCGGAAGACCCCTCAAAGTGCGATTAGGAAAATTTGGCCCGATGGCTCAAATTGGTAACGCCACTGATGAAACCCCGCCGCAGTTTGCCAGTCTAACCCCCGATCAACAATTGGAAACCATCACCTTTGAGGAGGCCTTGGCTCTTTTTGAACTTCCAAAAAGTTTGGGTGAATATGATAATATTGAGGTGTTGGTAAACACCGGTCGTTATGGCCCTTATATTAAATACGACAAAAGTTTTGTATCACTCCCCAAAGGCACAGACCCTAGAAATTTGGATCTTGATGAGGCCATTGCTTTGATTGAAGAAAAGAAAAAAGCAGAGGCTCCCATTTACAGCTACCAAGAAATGCCTGTTACTAAGGGAGTGGGGCGTTTTGGTCCTTTTATTAAATGGAATGGCTTGTTTATAAATGTCAATAAAAAATACGATTTTGATCATTTGTCATCCACCGATATTGAAACCCTTATTGAAGAAAAAATTCAAAAAGAAAAAGACAAACTAATTCATCATTGGGAGGAAGAAAACATTAGGGTAGAAAAAGCCCGCTGGGGCCGAACAGCCATTATTATGGGGCGAAAAAAAGTAGAATTACCCAAAACGGTTGACGCCACAGAAATTACTTTAGAAGAGGCTAAGAATTATTTAGGCGTTGGCGCCAAGGGCAAACCCAAAGCAAAACGCAAAACAAAAAAGACCTAAATGAGCTTAGAATTGTTGGTCCCGATAGAGGAAGAAAATCAATTGGGGTTAACCCTTTTGCCACAACAAGTATTGGGCAAAAACATAGTGCAGCACACTGCCGCCGCTGGTTTGCCAGATTTGCATGGGTTGTCGGTGGCCTTAATTGGGGTTGAAGAAAACAGAAACAGCTATTTCCCAAACCCGACATTTGACCTAAAGGCATTCAGAAAAAATTTTTACGAGCTTTACCCTGGAAATTGGTCCATACGTATAGCCGATTTAGGCAATTTACCCAATGGTGCAAAAGTGGAAGATACTTATTTTGCTCTAAAAGAAATTGTGATCCACCTCAAACAACTCAATATCATTCCTATAATCATTGGAGGGAGTCATGATTTAATTTATCCGCTATATCAAAGTTACCAAGAACAGCAACAGTTGGTAAACATTGTTTCTGTAGATCGCTCTTTTGACTTTTCGCAAGAAGAAGAATTAATTTCGGGACGTTCTTACATGAGTAAAATCATTATGAATCATCCTAATCTTTTAAACAATTACACCAATTTGGGGTATCAAAGTTACTATTGCGCACAAGAGGAAAACGATTTGATGGAAAAATTGTTTTTTGATGCTGTACGGCTCGGCCATATTTTAGACGATCCCAAACAAACAGAACCCTATTTTAGAGATGCAGACCTTGTGGGCTTTGACATGAAAAGCTTGTCTTGCCAAGCCACCGGCGATTTTCAAAACGGAACCCCCAATGGGTTAGATGCACGAACCATATGTGCTTTGGCACGATATGCTGGAATTAGTGACAGGGTGATGATTTTTGGTCTTTTTGAAATGCCATCAACAGTCATTTTTATGCAACTTTTAGCCCAAGTGGTTTGGTATTTTGTGGAGGGTGTGAATTATCGTTTTGGCGAATATCCAGTTGCCACAGGCACAGATTTTACAAGCTATACCGTGGAAATGAACCATCAAACCCTCCGTTTTTTTAAGAGTGAAAAAAGCAAACGATGGTGGATGGAAATAACAAATGATTTTAGTCCAAATAATAAATTAAAAAGTTCTGCGTTATTACCTTGCACAGAAGAAGATTATCGAGAGGCAATGCATAATAAATTGCCCGATCGATGGTTAAATGCGCTGAAAAGATTAAATTAGGCACCAAAATCCATACCCATAACCTACTGTGTTTTAAAAAAATTAGTAAAAAAACCGAAAGGTAAGAACAGAATAGACATACTATATTGATGAAAAAAGTATTGGTTTTTGCTTTGATTGGAATTTTGGTAAGCTCCTGTGGAATGAAGAACAGAGGAGAACTTATCGGAATCAAACAAAAAAAATATTTCAGTGAAAAGCCCTACGGTATGACACTCATAGAAGGCGGTGCATACATTATGGGAAAATCTGATGAAGATGTTGCACAGCTGCTCAATGCGCCTGCTCGAACCGTAACGGTTCCTTCTTTTTATATGGACGAAACTGAAATTACAAATAGTGAATACAGACAATTTGTTTATTGGGTTAAAGACTCTATAGCCCTAGCCATGTTGGCCCGAAAAGCCGATGAGTTGGAATTGGGTGAAGACAATAAAGACGGAATTGGCGAATTTGCCTTTAAAGATTCTGATACGTCCAAACTCAGTGAATTTCAAAAATACATGCGCGAAAATTATTATGATTTAAGCGAAGACCCCTATTATGGCAGAAAATTGAACTATGATGCCGATTTGACTTGGGAAACTGAAGATTATGTTGATCAAAATTATGCGGAGGTGATGGATTCACTATACCTTCCGCCAGAGCAGTGGTATACTGGCGAGCCTAAATTGGATGTCTCTAAACTTGTCTATGCCTACACTTGGTTTGATGCCGATGCCGCCGCCGCAGAATCTAAGCGAACACGGAAACAATTTATTGACCGATCCCCTTTTATTAAGAAAGAAGAAATTCAAATTTATCCAGATACCACAGTATGGATTAAAGATTTTACTTATTCTTACAACGAACCCATGCACAACGATTATTTCGCTCACCCCGCTTTTCAAGATTATCCGGTGGTAGGCGTTTCATGGATTCAAGCTGTAGCCTTCTGCAACTGGCGCACCAATTTTAAAAACAACTACCAAAGAGATAAAGGCAAGCCCTTTGTGAGCCGTTTTCGGTTGCCCACAGAAGGCGAGTGGGAATATGCAGCTCGTGGTGGTATTCCCTCGGGCACCTATCCTTGGGGAGCACCCTACTTGCTGAACGATAGAGCCTGTTTTTTAGCAAACTTTAAACCCCTTAGAGGTGATTACGCCTCTGACCAAGCGGTTTATACCGTTGAGGCAAAATCATATGAACCCAACGATTATAACCTCTACAACATGGCGGGAAATGTGGCCGAGTGGACCAATTCATCCTATGAACCTGGAGGATATGATTATGTGGCCTCCCTCAACCCAAACATGTCATTTCAAGCAGAAAAAAGAAAAGTGGTGCGTGGAGGTAGTTGGAAAGATGTGGCTTACTATCTAAGGGTGAGTTCACGAGACTATGAATATTCTGATTCTGCCAGAAGTTATATTGGTTTTAGAACCGTACAAGATTATTTAGGTTCACAAAAAGTTAAAATCAAATAGATTTCAAAAACCCCAATTTTAATTATATTTAAAAACTAAAAAGATTTTTAAAATGAATGATAAAGCTTTAAACAAACGATTAAGAAGTAAAGTAGCCATGCACATGCTCTTTGGATTAGGAGGTGCCGTGGTAATTATTGGTGCACTTTTTAAAATTTTGCACCTTGAAATTGGGCCAATCACTGGTGGATTAGTATTGGGATTAGGATTAGGTACAGAAGCCCTAATCTTTACCGTATCTGCCCTTAACACAGGGGAAATTAAAGAAGAACACCAAGATTTTGTGAAAAAAGTTAAAGGAGGCGGTGCAAAAGCTGCTGGAGGAGGCAATGGCGAGAGCCTTTCTAGCAAAATTGACGAACTCATGAAAGAAGCTAAGCTTGATGTGAATTTAATGAAAGACCTCACCGCAAGCATTAAAAATCTTGAGGCTTCTGCCAAATCATTGGCACCTGCTTCAGACGCGGTAGCCGCCACAAAATCGTATGGTGACAGTCTAAATCAAGCTTCTAGTCAATTGGAGGCACTCAATGCTGCTTTTCAAAGTCAATTGCAACATTCTCAAAACAGCACAGCTTTTAATGCCGAAATGGAGAAGAATGCGGCCCAACTTAAACAACAAATGGATAGTTTAGGTAAAAACCTTGCAAGTCTAAATCAGGTTTATGGTGGTATGCTTAACGCCATGTCTAACAAATAAGATAGAAAATGGCAGGAGCAAAAGAAACCCCTAGACAGAAACTCATCAGCTTGATGTATTTGGTGTTTATCACCATGCTAGCTTTAAATGTTAGTAAAGAAGTGCTTGATGGGTTTGGTCAAATGTTTGAGAAAATTAGTGATGCAAACGAAAGAATTTTAGAGAGCAACTTATTAATATTTGAAAACATAAGTGTAAATGCAGAAGAAAAAGGAGGAAAGTGGGTTGGACATAAAAGAACAGCCGAGCAAATTAAAGAGGCATCAGATGCATTTTATAATAAAATAGAAGAGCTTAAGAGAACCATTACCGAAAAGCATAGAGAAAAAGATCCAGACATGAAAGAGTTTGCTCAAATGGATAAAGGAGAAACGCTCGATGTTATTTGGTTTAAAGAAGGTTCTGATAAAGCAAAGTCAGATTTTATTGAGATGATTCAAAGCTATCGGGCACAGGTTATACAAGTTTTTGGTAGTCAGTATCCTGAATCAATTGAGATGGTGGAGGCAAGATTTTTTACTGGTGATGAGAATAATAACATCAAAAACAGGGATGACGTTGATGAACCCTGGCTTGATGCAAATTTTAAAGGATTTCCATTAATATCATCTCTTGCAAAACTAACCATGATGCAAAATGATATTAGACAAACCGAAAATGATGTTTATGCCACCTTAATGGGTAAAGAATTAAAAATGTCATCGAAAGTAAATTCATCAAACTATACGAGTCTATTAATTACTGAAAAGGGCGCTTACTATCAAGGAGAAACCTTTGATGGAAGCGTTATTCTCGGAAGAAAAGGAGGTGCACAAAATCCAAATTCAGTCGATCTGAAACTTGATGGAATATCACTCACTTCAGAAGATTATGATCTAATACCCGGAGGAATTAAGCTTAAAGTTACAGCGGGTTCTCCTGGAGATCATACCATTACAGGTGATTTAATATTTCTCAATGATGGTGAAGAGTCAAAAATTGCTGTTAGTCAAAGTTTTGCTGTAATTAACAAACCCAATTCAGCGGTCATTTCTGCCGATAAAATGAATGTGGTTTACCGAGGTGTAGAAAATCCTATTACGATATCTGTTCCTGGGATTGCAGATAGCAAAGTGACAGCCAGTGCCCCTGGATTAAAAAGGGTGAGAGGTAGTAAATACAGCTTATCTCCTCAATCTGGACGTGAAGTAAAAATTAATGTTACTGGAACGCTTCCAGACGGCAATAAGGTTTCATCTGTTTCTACATTTAGAATAAAAGATATTCCTAAACCTTCAGGATTTTTTAGAGGAAAATCAGGTGATTTTGTATTACCAAAATCAAGTTTAGAACGAGGCACCGTAGAGGCGCGTTTGGAAGACTTTGACTTTGATTTACCCTTGCAAACAAAATCGTTCCGATTTAGAGCACCAGGTCAGCCAAGTATGGTTATTGAAGGCGATAAACTAAACAGCAGAGCAATCACTGCTTTGAGCAGAATTAAAAATGGACAAACCATTATAATTTCTGATATACAAGTTGTTATTCCTTCCAACCCGAATTATAAGTTAAAGCCAACAAGACCTATATCTATTACGATTAACTAATTAAATCATGAATTTTTCTCTAAAATCTCTCATAATCCTATTTGTATTAGCGATTCAATTTAATTGTTTTGGTCAAGCTAATCTTTTAAATGCTAAAGTTCCTACCGATGTGGGTGAACTTACTTCGGTACAAATAGCTGCTAATGACAACACACCAGTTGACTATGGTTATGTTGATGATAGAGACGTGATGTGGTCCAAAACCATTTGGGAAATTATAGATCTCAACGAGCGCGTTAATTTTGCATTATATTATCCAAAATCCAACAATGGTTTGTTGTCTACCACTAGAAAATCATTATTTAGAGTGCTTATTGAAAATATTGAATCAGGCAATATCACTGAAATATATTCTGATGATTACTTCACTCAAAAGGTTACTTACGATGAATTAGAACAAGTTTTAGTTTCAAGACAACTTTCTTCTGAAGGAATCGAAAAATCAAATGCAGGAGAATCTGTTACAGATGACGATTATGATGAATTTAAGATTGAGGCCGATAAAATTGAACAATATCGAATTAAAGGAACCTGGTATTTCGACAAACGTCTTGGCGAATTGCGCTATCGTCTTTTGGGTATTGCTCCCGTGGCTCCAGATGTATCCACATTAAAGGACAGTCGTGAAATTCAATTAGACGCTTTGGTACCGCTTTTTTGGGTGTGGTATCCTGATGCACGTGAGGCACTAAATAGCAATTCTGTTTTTAATGTAAAAAATTCATCTCAACCCATCACCTTTGACAACATCCTCAATTCACGTCGTTTTAATGCTGTGATTTACAAAGAAGAAAACGTGTTTGAAGATCGTGAAGTGAGAGACTATATTTATGAAGACGCCCTTAGACAATTGTTAGAATCGGAGCGTATCAAAACGCAAATCAGAGATTTCGAACAAGATATGTGGAACAACTAATACCATTAAGATTAATGTAAAAAATGCTGCTCTAAGGAGCGGCATTTTTTATGCGTTAAAAACTCGATTTTGAGCAAAACAATAATTGTAGGATATGGTTTAGCAGGGTTTTCTCTAGCCGTGCAACTGCAAAAAAACCAACAGGATTTTTGTATTATAGATAAACCCCAATGGAGTGCCAGTAGAACGGCAGCAGGCTTGTGTAATCCAACGGTTTTAAAACGTTATACATTGGCTTGGAAAGGCAATGCGTTTTATTCTTATGCTCAAACATTTTATGAGCACTTCACAAGACAACAAAATATGCCCCCTTTTTATTGGCCCTCTTCTATAGCCCGTATTTTTCCAGAGGATAGAGAAAAAATAACATGGGAAAATGCGGCCTCTCAACCAACATTAGCTCCATTTTTATGTCCAAAAACAGCACAAACATTGTCTCTTGCTGTTCACACAAAACATGGTTATGGCGTTGTGGCGCCTATTTTTAGAATTCATATTGAGAAGCTTTTAGATACATTTAAAGAACAACTCAGAGAAGATCAATTTTTAGAAGAAACGTTTCAACACGAGGCACTAAAGGTTGATGAAGAAGGCGTGGAATACAAACAAATCAAAGCACGTCAAATAGTTTTTTGTGAGGGCTATCAGATGCATCAAAATCCATATTTTAAACATTTGCCACTGGTGGGAAATAAAGGAGAAATGCTAATAATTAAAGCTCCTAAATTGAAAATTGATACTATAATTAAATCCAAGCTTTTTGTGGTTCCTTTAGAATTGGGCTATTTTTGGGTGGGCGCAACCTATAATTGGAAAGATAAAACTTTGAAAACAACACGTTCAGGTAAAAAATGGCTTGAGGAGGAATTAAAAAAACTACTTACTGTTCCATATAAAATTGTTTCTCAAACAGCCAGAATACGGCCCACAGTTATTGATAGAAGGCCCTTGATGGGGAAGCATCAAATCCATCAAAATATATTTGTGTTCAATGGCTTGGGCACCCGAGGCACACTAATGGCACCGCTCTTATCTCGATGGCTATATGATCATCTTTTTGAAGGAAAACCACTGCCTGAAAAGGTTGATGTCAAACGTTTTATGGCTCAGTAAATTTAACAATGTTAAACGCACACAATATATCAGTTCATTTTGGCGGAGAGGTTCTATTTGACGATCTATCCTTTCGTTTGGGCACTGGCGACAGGGTGGGTTTAATAGGAAAAAACGGGGCTGGAAAATCTACCTTATTACAACTTTTAGCCCACAAACAGCAACCCACTTCGGGCACGTTTGCCGTTGAAAAAAACTGTACCATTGGCTATTTGCCTCAAGATTTGGATTTTGAACACGGGCGCACAGTGCTTGAAGAAGCCTATACGGCTTTTGAAGAAATTCAAGCCATTGAAAAAAGAATGGAAAAGGTGCATCAAATTATGTCCCAAACAACAGACTATGAAGCACCGTCTTATTTAGAAATATTGGATGAACTGGCAACACTCAACACCCAATTTGAAATGGTGGGAGGATATAGTTATCAAGCGCAAACAGAAAAAATATTAAAAGGCCTTGGTTTTTTGCCCGATCAATTTGATAGACAAACCACCACTTTTTCGGGTGGGTGGCGCATGCGTATTGAATTAGCAAAATTGTTATTACAAAAACATCAAATTCTATTATTAGATGAGCCCACCAACCATTTGGATATTGAAGCAATTATTTGGTTGGAGCAGTTTTTAAAAAAATATTCAGGGGCCGTGGTAGTGGTTTCACACGATAAAATGTTTTTGGATCAGGTTACCAATAGAACTATTGAAATAATTCAACACCGCCTCTTCGATTTTAAAAAACCATACTCAAAATACATGACTCTTAGAGCGGAGTTGAGAGAACAGCAAGCCGCTGCCCAAAAAAACCAAGAAAAACAAATCGCTCAAACCGAAAAGCTCATCGAAAAATTTAGAGCGAAAGCCTCCAAAGCGAGCATGGCACAATCACTTATTAAGAAATTGGAAAAGATTGAGCGCATTGAAATTGACCCTGAAGAAAACCAGGTGATGAAACTGGCCTTTCCTGTCGCCCAACAACCTGGAAAAGTGATTTTAGAAGCAACCCATATTTCTAAACAATATGGAACGCATAAGGTATTAACCGATATATCATTACAAATTAATAGAGGTGAAAAAATTGCTTTTGTGGGTCAAAACGGTCAGGGAAAATCTACCCTTGCCAAAATTTTGGTACAAGAAATTAAATGTGACGGGAGCCTTCGGTTGGGGCACAATGTAAAAATAGGCTATTTTGCTCAAAATCAATCTGCCACCCTAGATCCTAAATGCACCCTTTTAGAAACTGTTGAAAAAGCGGCTACTCCAGAAAATATACCCCGAGTGAGAGACCTTTTAGGGGCTTTCCTTTTTCCGGGCGACGCTGTTGAGAAAAAAGTGCAAGTGTTGTCGGGTGGCGAACGCAATCGGTTGGCCCTTTGTGCTTTGTTGGTGCAGCCCTTCAATGTGTTAATTATGGATGAACCCACCAACCATCTGGATATAGCCTCTAAAACAATTTTAAAAGAAGCTTTGGCAAAGTTTGAAGGCACCCTTATTTTGGTTTCCCATGACCGTGATTTTTTAGAGGGGCTATGCGAACAAGTATTAGAATTTAAAAATGAAAAAATAAAACCTTATTTGGGCGGCATAGAAACATTTTTGAGCGATCGTGCGATGGATTCTCTTCAACAATTAGAAAATAAACAAAAAGCAATTCCCGCTTCAAATGATCAGTCGGGTGCCAAAAATTATGCACAGCAAAAACAAGATCGTGCCCTTCAAAAAAAGTTGGCACAATTGGAAAAGAAAATTGCCCAATTAGAAAACGAGATTAAAGAAATGGACGTAGCACTTGCTGTTAATTATGATGAAACCGTGGCAAACCCCCAATTTTTTGATCACTATCAAGCCCAAAAAAAGACCCTAGATAATCTTCTGCAGAACTGGGAAAAGGTGCAGCTCGAAATGGATTCAAACTAACGTATTGTCTAATGCAACGATTGCAAATAGCGTTCTGCATCGAGTGCGGCCATGCAACCGGTTCCAGCTGCGGTCACAGCTTGCCTATATTCTTTGTCTTGCACATCTCCTGAAGCAAACACGCCCGGAAGATTGGTTTTGGTGCTTTTGCCCTGGGTAATTAGATAGCCAGCTTCATCCATGTCTAATTGACCTTTAAACAAGTCGGTGTTGGGTTGATGACCAATAGCGATAAAAAGTCCTGTAACAGGAACTTCTTCTAGGGATCCTGTTTGATTGTTTTTAATACGAATGCCCTCCACTACTTGTTCGCCCAAAACTTCTTCAATTTCAGAATGGTATCGTAGATCAATATTAGGAGTTTGTGTAACGCGGTGCTGCATGGCCTTAGAGGCACGCATTTGATCACGTCGCACCAACATCGTCACTTTGTTGCAGATATTGGCAAGATAGGTGGCTTCTTCTGCTGCAGTATCACCTCCACCCACAATGGCAACGTCTTGTCCTTTGTAGAAAAAACCATCACAAACGGCACAGGCAGAAACACCACCTCCACGCAATCGTTGTTCGCTAGGTAGGCCTAAATATTTTGCTGTAGCACCTGTACTAATAATAATGGTCTGAGCTTCAATTTCGTCACCACCTTCCACATAGGCTTTGTGTAGCCCTCCTACTTCTTTAGAAAATTCAACCTTATTTATAAAGCCAATACGAACATCGGTTCCAAAACGTTCTGCTTGTTGTTGTAATTCTACCATCATTTTAGGGCCGTCAATTCCCTCAGGATAGCCTGGAAAATTATCAACCTCAGTAGTGGTGGTCAATTGCCCTCCGGGTTCCAAGCCAGTATATAGCACGGGTTTAAGATCGGCACGTGCAGCATATATGGCAGCCGTATAACCAGCTGGACCACTCCCAATAATCAAAGTTTTTATTGATTCCATAATTTGATCTCTACTTCGATCAAAAATAATTGAATATTTTCATCAAATTAAGATTCCAAACGGGAAATACCAACAATTTATAAACCCTTTTTTAAGGTTTCTTTTCGATCCATTTTTCATTGTTCTTAATAACCCATGCGCGGCATTTAGCAAAGGTCTCAAAAAAGTGATCTTCTGGAATTAAATCGCCAATAATGCCGATACCATTCATCAAATAGCGGGGTTGTTCTTCCAATCCAACCACCAATGGTGTGATGTTTTTCTGGCTCAATTCAATCAAAACATCTTCCATAGCATACAATCCTGATTGATCTATGTAAGGCACCCGATCCATCCTAAAAATCACTATAGAGGCACTGCTGGGCAATTGTTTAAAGAGGTTTTGGAAATCAGAAGTAAAACCAAAAAAGAGGGGGCCGCTGAGGTGTTTTATAAATACCTTTTCTAAAAAAGTATCGTCTAATTGTGCCTCATCCTTCCAATTTTTTTCTTTTATAACAGGGGCAATTTTTGAGAATTGATTGGAAATATCACCCATTTTTTTCATAAAAAATAAAGAAGCCATCACCAAGCCAACACCCACAGCAAACACTAGATTCCAAAAAACAGATAAAACCAACACGGTAGACATAATAATTATTTCTGAAGCGGGAATTTTTGGAATGGCTTTTAGGCCTTTAAAATCCATTACACCTATACCTACCGTAACCAAAATGCCGGCTAAAACGGCAGCGGGAATTTGAGAAGCTAAAGGGCTAAAAGCCAATAAAATGACCAAAAGGACTAAGGAGGCAATCATTCCAGACAATTTGGTTTTGCCTCCCGAATGAATGTTGACCACTGTTCGGATGGTGGCTCCTGCCCCAGGAATACCACCAAACAACGAGGCGATACTATTGCCGATACCTTGGCCAATAAGCTCTCTGTTGGGGGCATGTTTGGTCTTTGTGAGGTTGTCTGCCACCACCGAGGTGAGCAAAGAATCTATGGCTCCCAATAGCGCTAAAGTAAAGGCTGTGCCCACATAGGGCAGTATTTTTGATGGTTCAAAAGCACCAAAAATCCCAAGATTGAGGGTGGGAAAACCCTCAGGAATGGCTTGAATGGGGCGGTAGTCTAATTGTCCTAAAATGGCAATGGCAGAAACCACAACAAGGGCTACCAAGGTGCTAGGAATGGCTTTGGTAATTCTTTTAAATCCATATATAATGAATATAGTGGCCATGGCCAAACTAAATTCTATGAGACTAAAAAACGAAAATACACGGGGCAAGGTGCGGAGGGTTCCCACCACTCCTGCACTGTTGTTTTTGGCTAAATTAACAGCCTCTAACTCAATTTGCTCGTGGGTGATCTTTTCGGCGCGGGCAATGGTTTCTCTAAAATCTTCTAAAACCAAAAGGCCTTCTTGCGATTCATCAATTAGAATTTTTTCTAAGATATGTTCTTCTGCAAGGGGCACAAAGCGGGCGATATAGTCTTTATCTTGTTGAACATCATAACCCAACACCGGCAACATCTGGGTGATGAGAATAATGACCCCAATAGCGGTCATAAAACCCGATACAACGGGATAGGGGATGTATTTAATGTACTTGCCTAATCCGGCAAAGCCCAACCCCATTTGAATGATCCCACTAAGTAAAAAAACCAATAAAATATAGGGTAAGGCTTGCTCTAAACTTCCGTTGTTGGCACTAACTATGCCAGCAATAACAACCATGCTCACTGCAGTCATGGGTGCTGTGGGACCAGAAATTTGTGTGGGCGTGCCTCCAAAAAGGGCAGCAAAAAAACTTAAAAAAATAGCGCCATAAAGACCGGCACTCGGGCCCATTCCTGAACTAACGCCAAAGGCAAGGGCTAGTGGCAATGCCACAATTCCAGCGGTAATGCCACCTAAGGCATCTCCTTTAAAATTACTAAAAAGTGTTTTCAAAATCAATAAGGTGTTAGATTCTTATTAAAGAATCAATTAAAAAAGGATACGGTTTTCTCTAGAAGGGATACTGCTATGCCTCTGGTGGAGGATAATGCTGATTAGTGCTTATAGAACTGTATAGCAAAGCAAGGCTTGGAAAGGGAGTAATATTTGATGAAATTTGAAGAAAGTGTGAGGTAATTAAATTTTCAGAAAAGAGTTTTTCCCATTCTTCTTCCCCCTCATTTTCATTTTCTAAATCCAAAAAGACCGTTTGGTTTTCATCTCCGTTGGCTGAAAGCAATGAGAGTGTAGGGCCAAGGCATTGTGCCCCAACAAAAAAAATCAATATTAGAAAGGAAAAATAACGTTTCATTGAACACTAATGTAGCAAATTATTTTAATTCATCTTTTCTGGTTTTTTTACAAAAATATAAAGGACTAATTAAGAAATAGTTACTTTTACGATTCGCTTAAATTTTATTGAACTATGACCGCAAAGCATAAAAACAAGTTGGCCTTTGAAAATCCAGGGGCTTTTGAAGAAACACGCTATGAAAAACTACACAGTGTTGTGTTTGAAAACCCAACAGCAGCTTCCCAAAAGGTAGCCAAAGCCATAGCTGATTTAATCTGCCAAAAACAAAAAGACAAAAAAAACTGTGTCTTGGGTTTAGCCACAGGATCCACCCCCATTAGTGTATACAGAGAGCTTATACGATTGCACGAAGAAGAGCAATTGAGTTTTAAAAATGTGATCACTTTTAATTTGGATGAATATTATCCGATTGATCCAAAAGACGCTCAGAGTTATCACTGTTTTATGTGCGAAAATCTTTTTGATCATATAGATATTCCGAAAGAAAACATCAACTTGCCACAAGGGATAATAAAGCCCGAGGAAGTGAAATCTTTTTGTAAAGCATACGAAGCAAAAATTGAAGCCGTCGGTGGTATTGACTTACAAATACTCGGAATTGGTAGAACGGGGCATATAGGGTTTAATGAGCCTGGGTCTAATCTAAATTCACAAACCCGTTTAATCACTTTAGACCACCTCACTCGTTATGATGCGGCCAAGGCCTTTCAGGGTATTGAAAATGTACCTCGAAAAGCCATTACTATGGGCATTCAAACCATTTTAAATGCACGAAGAATATTGCTGATGGCATGGGGGTCTAACAAGGCAGCGATTATACAAAAAGCCATTGAAGGTGAGATCACTTCTCTTATTCCCACCACCTATTTGCAACTCCACAAAAACACCACCATTGTTTTAGATCAAGAAGCCGCTGCAGAACTCACACGCATCAAAACGCCATGGCGGGTGGGCAGCTGCCAATGGAATGAAGAAAACAAAGCCAAAGCAGTGGTTTGGTTGTGTAACAAGACTCAAAAATCGGTCCTTAAATTGACCGATGCTGACTACAATCAAAATGGAATGGCTGATCTAATTTCCGAATATGGTTCATCCTATGATTTGAATATTGAAATTTTTAATCGTTTTCAAAATGCCATCACCGGATGGCCTGGAGGTAAACCTAATGCAGACGACAGTAAAAGGCCTGAAAGAAAAAACCCACATCCCAAACGCGTGATTATTTTTAGTCCCCACCCAGACGATGATGTGATTTCTATGGGCGGTACTTTTGATCGTTTGGTGAGTCAAGGGCATGAGGTGCACATTGCATACCAAACCTCTGGAAATATTGCTGTTTCCGACGCAGAGGCAAGAAAATTTTTGGAAGTTACTCATGCGTTGTTTCCTAAAGCGCTTCAAGAACAATATGCCAAAGTGCTAGGCCAATTTGATACTAAAAAAATCAATCAACCTGACCCTAAAACGGTGCGAAAACTAAAAGGCCTCATTAGACGTTATGAATCCTTGGGAGCCACACGATTTTTTGGTCTACCCGACCATCAGGTACATTTTTTAGATTCTCCTTTTTATGAAACCGGACGGGTGACTAAAAATCCAATTTCACAAGCCGATATTGATATTGCTGTAAAACTCATTAAAAAAATTAAACCACACCAAATTTATGCTGCTGGTGATTTGGCCGATCCACATGGAACACATCGCGTGTGTTTAGACATTGTTTTTGCGGCCCTTCAAGAACTCAAAAAATTATCCTTTATGGACGATTGTTGGGTGTGGCTTTATCGTGGCGCTTGGCACGAATGGGAAATGCACGAAATTGAAATGGCAGTGCCTATGAGTCCCAATCAAGTTTTACGGAAACGAAAAGCGATCTTTTTCCATGAATCCCAAAAAGATGGCGTAATGTTTCAAGGTAATGATGACCGAGAGTTTTGGGTGCGAGCTGAAGAACGAAACGCAGAAACAGCCCACCGATTTCGCAGTCTAGGCCTTTCTGATTACGAGGCTATGGAGGCTTTTAAACGCTATCATTTTTAAGTATAAAAGCATGAGACACTTTTTATTATTGTGCTTTTTTGTTTGTGGATTGTTTTTATGTCAAGCACAAATGCAAATTAATGAAGCCGATTCCATCGCCATAGCCAAGGTGATGAAAAAGCAAGAAAGTGCTTGGAATCAAGGAGACATTCATAGCTTTATGGAGGGGTATTTAAAAAGCCCAAAAATCGTGTTTTCGGGTGCAGGCGGCCCCCATTATGGATGGCAGAATATTAAAGAAAGATATCTTACTTCTTATGCCAATAAAACCCAAATGGGGCAATTAACGTTTACCCTGCTTTCCATGCAACAGTGGACGCCCAATTTTGTGATGATGGAAGGAAAATATCATTTGAAACGTACCATTGGAGATGCTTCTGGATATTTTAGTTTGGCATGGCTTAAAAAAAACGAGCAGTGGTATATGATTAATGATCATACATCTGCATCAAAACAAGAGTTGTGAAAAAAACATCACAATGGGGCCTTTTTCTAGGACCACTTTGCTTTGTGATCATTTATTTTTTTGGTCATTTTGAAGGGCTCTCACAGGAAGGTAAAACAACTTTGGCTGCCACCGTTTGGATTGCTTTTTGGTGGATTACAGAAGCCATTCCTATGGCGGCTACGGCGCTATTGCCCATTGTTTTGTTTCCTCTTTTTGGAGGCATTGACCTGGCCACTACCACGGCGGCCTATGGACACAAATATGTTTTTCTATACATGGGGGGCTTTATGATTGCCATAGCCATTGAAAAGTGGAAACTACACAAACGCATTGCTCTACAAATCATCCTTTTGATGGGGGCTGACCTTAAAAGAATATTATTGGGTTTTATGGTGGCAACGGCTTTTCTATCCATGTGGATTTCAAACACCGCCACCTCGGTGATGATGCTGCCCATTGGAATGGCCATTATTAAACAATTAAAAGATAACCCCAGTACACCTGAAGACGAAAACCTTACATTCGGAAAAGCATTAATGCTCGCGATTGCATACAGTGCTTCAATAGGTGGTATTGCCACACTCATTGGAACGCCCCCAAATTTGGTTTTGGCTGGAGTTTTGCAAAGCACTTATGACTATGAAATTAGCTTTTTGCAATGGATGTTGTTTGGACTTCCAGTAGCGTCCATTCTTTTATTTATATGTTGGTATTATTTAACCCACACCGCTTTTCGTTTTCAATCTACCGCCTTTGTTGAGGGGCGGGCAGAGGTGAAACGCATGCAAAAAGCACTAGGCAAAATTTCATTTGAAGAAAAATTAGTAGGTGTTGTTTTTGGATTCACTGCCTTTTGTTGGATTTCGAGATCTTTATTTTTACAGACGCTGTTGCCCGCTTTAGACGACACCATCATTGCCCTATTTTTTAGCTTGTTGTTGTTTATATTGCCCACCAAAAATAGAGGCCAACGCATCTTAGATTGGAAAGAAGCCGTCCAATTGCCTTGGGGGATTATTCTGCTTTTTGGTGGTGGTATGGCACTAGCAAAAGGATTTGAAACCACTGGTTTGGCTGCTTGGCTGGGACATCAAATGACAACTTTTGAAGGATGGCCCCTATTTGTGGCATTAATTGTCCTTATTACTGCAGTAAATTTTTTAACCGAAATCACCTCAAATTTAGCCACCACTGCCATGTTGCTTCCGGTGTTGGCCCCCTTGGCGCTAGAGATTGGGGTGCATCCTTTTGGTTTAATGGTGGGTGCGGCTGTGGCAGCTTCATGCGCCTTTATGTTGCCGGTAGCCACCCCCCCCAATGCGGTTGTCTTTGGAGCGGGTTATTTGCGTATTCCCGATATGGTTTCTCGGGGTTTGGCACTAAATATAATGTCCATCATTATAATCTCGATTGCCGTTTATATACTCTTACCCATTTTGTGGGATATCGATCTGCATACATATCCACAAGCCTTTACGGTTTCATTGAAAAATTAAAATAGGTATCGGGATAGGGTTCATTGATCAAAGAAAAATGCCACCACTCTTTGGCATAAGGTTTCATTCCACAGGCCAACATAGACTCGTGTAATTGGGATCTGTTATGGCGTTGTTTTGCTGTTAAATTTGGGGTATCAATCGCTGCTTTGTCTCCAAAAAAATCCCAACAACTTCCCATATCTAAGACAATAAAACTTCCGTCTGACTCCCACTGCACCAAACCTGCATCCACTGTGCTACCTCTGCTATGTCCCGACTTTGAGGCAATAAAACCCAGGTCAAATAATTGATCTTTGCGATGCTCAGGATAATAGTCTGCTTTCTTGAGTGTGTCCTCAGGTTTGGTCGCCCAGGCCACAAAATGATCTACGGCCTTTTGAGGTCTGTAGCTGTCATACAAAATTAAACCTAACCCTTTTTCTGCTAATTGTGCTTGTGCACATGCTAAAGCTGTGGCCAGTTGTTTTGTGGACCAAGGCTCAGGATGTTCATAGCCTTTCACGACCCGACCCATAAAATTATTTGACGTGCCATAGCGTAGGGAAATTACCAAATCGGGTATTTTTTTGCTAAGGTTAACAAAATCTTTTGGTCTTTGTGCTTGTAATAAGGCACAGTAAAAAAGAATCAAACAAATGCTTATGCTAGTTTGTTTGAATAACATAATCTAACAGTTTACCTCTAATTCCAAGTGTGTATAAATTTCTTTGTGTCCTAGAAGGATATACACGATTACTTAAAAAGACCATATAGCAATCGTGTGTTGGGTCTACCCAAATAAAGGTACCTGTAAAGCCACTGTGTCCATAACTTTCTGGACTGCTAAAAACAGAGGGGTAGCGGGAACTGTCTCCAGGGGCAATCAATTCGGGTTTATCAAAGCCAAGTCCTCTTCTGTTTTCGGTTCCTGGATTGGCTACATTGGTGAAAAGGGCAACGGTTTCCTCCTTCAAATAAGTATTTCCATTATAGTGCCCCTTGTTAAGGAGCATTTCTAACAATGGAGCAATACTTTCTGCATTAGCAAACAAACCTGCATTTCCAGAAACACCCCCCATCAAACCGGCGGCTTCGTCATGCACCCAGCCTTGAACCAATTCTTTACGAAAAAGACTGTCTCTCTCTGTGGGCACTAGTACCTCTTTTGGAAATTTTTCTGCTGGTAAAAATCCAATCCGTTCCAAACCCATGGGAGTATAAAAATGGGTGTTTAAAAATTGATCTAAAGAAAGGCCACTGAGCTCTTTAACCATTTGAGGCAACAAAAAGAACCACAAGCCAGAATAGCGATATTGTCCCACATTTTCAACCGCTGTTCGTTTGATGCGACGCATGATTTTTTTGGTGTAATTTTTATGAATAAACAAGTGGTCATTTAGGGGAGAAGGATAACGTTTGTTTTGGGTTGTTGAAAGGCTATGCCATCGAAAGGAGCCATTTTTTCGATAAATTTTGTTTTGATGTGTAATGTAGGGCAACCAGCCAGCCCCATGACTTAAGACTTCTCTAAAGCGTGTGTTTTTTTTATTGCTCGATCTTAACTTTGGCACAAAAGCACTCACTTTTTGGTCTAAGGCAATGGGATACAATTCATATAATTTCATAAAAGCCAAAGTGCTGGCCAATACCTTTGTTACCGAAGCCAAATCATATAAGTGCGACGGTTCAACCGCCATCTTTCCATCATAGGTGTGGTGCCCATAGGTTTTGTTTAAAATTACTTCTCCCTTTTTGTATAGCAGCACTTGCGCTCCTGGAAATGCCTGTTGGGCAATCCCATCAGCCATCAGTGAATCTACTTTGGCCATTAATTCATTAGAATTTAAGCTTAAGTTTTGTGCTAA
>CAZTYX010000003.1:0-46306 GCA_964617385.1 uncultured Flavobacteriaceae bacterium
CTATTGCTGGAAACACAGCCATAGCAGCAAAAGCCTCAAGTCAACAGCAAAACCTAGTAGCCTCAGAATCGGCTTTTCGATTTATCCATTTAGATACTTCTTTGGGTTGGATTGAGCAACCGCAGTTTTGGAAATCCAATCGCTATTGGGGATTCGTATTGTCTCCATTTGCCGCTTTATTGTTGTTGTTTTTGGTTCGAAGGAAGCAAATGAACAATGCGCAAGACGAACAGCAAATCAAACAGCGTGTTGCCAATCGTTTGGCTCGAAAATATTTGAGTTCGGCCAAGGCTAAATTGCACGAACAAGCTGCTTTTTATGAAGCTTTAGAACGGGCTTTACACAATTATTTAAAAGCAAAGTTGCGGTTGGAAACCCAAGAGTTTAGTAAGGCCAAAATCCAATCGGTTTTAGCGGCACGTCAAGCCACAGAAAAAACCGCCATGGCTTTTGTGAACTTATTAGAAAACTGTGAACAAGCGCGCTATGCACCAGGCAGCACCGTTGATATGAAAGCCGATTATGAAAACGCAAGCAGCATGATTGCTATTTTAGATAAAGAATTGAAATGAAATTTTGTAGAACAAAACGGATAGGGCAAAAAAGAAAGGCAGTGATGCAACTGTGTGTTTTGCTATGGGCATTTATTGCTGTGGCACAAGACAATATGCAGCCTGTTTTTCAGGAAGGAAATGATGCCTATAATGCGGGGGATTATGCAAAAGCAGCCCATTTATATGAACAAGTGCTAAAAATGGGGCAGCATAGTGCGGCACTTTATTACAATTTAGGAAATACACATTATCGACTAAACAACGTGGCAGAAAGCATTTTTTATTATGAAAAAGCGAAGCAGTTAGACCCTAATAATGACGATCTTTTGGTGAATAGTGCCTTTGCGGAAAACATGAAAATTGATGCGATAGAACCTTTACCCGTTTCTCAATTGGCTCAATGGAAAAGGGCCGTTTTAGGACTTTTTTCTTTAGAGGGCTGGGCGGTAGTATCCATCCTTCTTGCTTGGTTGTTGGTCCTGTTTTTAGGGGCCTATTGGTGGATCCATCGATCGCTTTGGAAAAGAGTGTTTTTTAGTTTAACACTTCTCAGCCTTTTGTTGTTATTGAGTAGCTATTTGGTGGCTTCAATGATTGAACATCAAAACAACAACACCCAATATGCCATTTTATTCTCAGAACAAATCAACATTCGGTCTGAACCCAATGACCGAAGTGATATTCTTTTTGTTTTACATAAAGGAACTAAGGTGCAAATTACTGATGTGCTGCAAGATTGGCAAGAAATTACCATTGCTAATGGCGCCACAGGTTGGATAAAAAATGCACAACTTAGGAAATTAAATTAAAGCAGGGTGTCAGGGTTTTGCTCGGCAAACTCTCCTAAAACCCATTCAAAACAAAATTCTCCAAACTCCAGCAAGTAAGCATAACTAAAAGAATCTTCTTTTAAATTGGTGGGCAACAAGGTTATAATTTCATTGATTTGCTCATAAACCAACACTAAAGCACTTAAAATCAACCCCCATTTCAAAACGCCAAAAAAACCGCCCAGCAAACGATTAATGAGCCCTAGAGCCGCAAGTTTGAGCACTTTTGTGAGTGCTTTTGCCAAAGCAGAAACAGCAATGACAATAAGTACAAATAAAATAAGAAAACCAATAGCATTTAAAATTTGGGGACTGGTTTGAATATGCTCCGCAACATATAGGGCTGCTTTTCCCGAAAAAAGGAAAGCCCCAAATAGTCCTAAGCCCAAAGCCAAAAGGCGTGAAACGGCAATAACAAAACCCTTCCTAAGCCCATTAATGAGTCCCCAAGCCAAGCTAACGAAAACCAAAATATCGAAGGTGTTCATGGGGTGAATTTACATATTTTTAAATCGCCTACACAACAATATGTGTACCTTTACAATCCATGGAAAAAGAAGTTCGAGATCCTAAGCTTAAAGCCCGCTGGGAGGCACTCATTGCGCAGTTGTCCAAACGCTTTTCGGATGCCGATGACGTGGATGTGGAGGGGGTTTTGTATCTCATTGGTTTACAGGAATTAGGAAAATTTGACCAGCGTTTTAAAAAAGACGACAACGTAAACCTTATGCATGTGGGGATTTGTACGGTTTTAGAACCCTATGGGTTTTATCGTTTTGATTTTGTGGATGATGATGGTTGGCCTCATTTCGAATTGGTTGAACAATTGCCTCCCCTAAAACCTGGCGAACAAAGTATTCTCATAAAAACAGCCATTGTAGAATACTTTTTAAAGCGAGGAGATATTTCATAAAACTTACTGTATTTTTGCACCATGATTGCGTCTATAAAAGAACATAAAAAACAAGTTGGAGCCTTTCAAGCAAAAAATGCAGAAGAACTAGAGGCTTTTCGAATTCAATATCTGGGAAAAAAAGGAATCTTAAATGACTTTTTTAAGGCTTTTAGAGAAGTGGCCGCAGCAGATAAAAAAGCTTACGGACAAGAAATTAATCAACTTAAAGAATTAATTAATGAGACATTGGCTACCCAATTGGCGGCTATACAAACCACGAAAGGCGTAGATCAATCTGTTGATTTAAGCCGCCCTGGTTTTCCACTTCATTTGGGTAATAGGCACCCCTTGTCAATTGTGCGCAATCGCATTATAGAAATTTTCACTCAAATTGGATTTGATCTTTCTGAGGGGCCCGAAATTGAAGACGATTGGCACAATTTTTCGGCCTTGAATTTACCAGAACATCACCCAGCGCGTGACATGCAAGACACGTTTTTTATTCAAACAAATCCTGATATTTTACTGCGCACCCACACATCGTCTGTGCAGGTGCGTCATATGGAAAATCACCAGCCACCCATTCGAACCATTTCCCCAGGACGGGTGTTTCGAAATGAGGCGATATCGGCTAGAGCGCATTGCCTTTTTCATCAAATTGAAGGACTCTACATTGATGAAAAAGTGTCTTTTGCCGATCTGAAGCAGACCTTATTATATTTTACTAAATCCCTTTTTGGAAATTCCAAAATTCGATTGCGTCCCTCTTACTTCCCCTTCACAGAACCCAGTGCAGAGGTAGATATCTATTGGGGTCTAGAGACAGAAGTGGATTATCGCATTACCAAAGGCACCGGATGGTTAGAAATTATGGGGTGTGGCATGGTGGATCCCAACGTGCTTAAAAATTGTGGTATTGACCCTGAGGTATATTCAGGTTTTGCTTTTGGCTTAGGCATTGAGCGCATTGCAATGCTGCTTTACCAAATTAGTGACATCCGTTTGTTTTTTGAAAACGACTTGCGTTTTCTTAAACAATTTAGAGCCACGCTCTAAACTTCTAGAGCCACGCTTTCCAAGGAATTCTGCTGAGCAGGAGTACTAATCCCAAGCCATAAAACAGGGCAATACGCGAGAACTTTTTGGCGTCTTGCGATTGTCTTTTGTGTAAAGACCAGCCCAAAGTGATTAGAAACAGCGCTAATAAATTGGTGATGGGGTGTTCTACTAAATAAAGTCGGGCATCGCTGTTTTTCATAACGCCACCCATGCCCAAATCTGACCAATAGGCAAACCATGGTGACACAAAATATAGAATTAATCCAACCAATAACTGAATGTGTGAAAAGATTAGGGCAAACAATGAAATCCGTAAATCATTAGAAGCAAATGTTTTTTGAGCGGCCTTTCCTCTCAGGGCATTAAAAACGGCAACGAGCAACAGGGCCAAGGTGAGATATGCCCAATAGGAGTGAATAAATTTTAGGATTGAATACATAAGCTTTAATTTTTTTTAAAAATACATTTTATTCTTAATTTAAAATTTTAATTACCATATTAAGCAGTATAAAAATAGGAGTAAGATGAAATTGGATGCCTTTGTTGTGATCTTCACATCGCTTTTACAATTGGAAAATCAAGAGGAATATAATGCTTATGCAGATCAAATGGAAGCCTTAGTTAAAGCACAAAAGGGCTATTTGGGACACCTCTCGTTTCGGAACGAAGAGGGTTTGGGACTCACTTTGAGTTATTGGGAAAACGAAGAAGCCATTCTGCGATGGAAACGAGAAGCTGTCCATCAAAAAGCGCAGGAGGCTGGCAAGAACAAGTTTTATCTGAATTATACCCTTGAGATTGCTCAAATAAAAAGGGCCTATTCTTTTCCTTAAAAAACGAACGCTAATACTTAATAAAGAAAGAGGAAATGGAGCAAGCAACAGCGCCGTTAAGGAAGATTATTCATGTAGATATGGATGCTTTTTTTGCCTCTGTGGAACAATTGGATCATCCTGAATTGCGCAATCAACCCATTGCTGTGGGGGGTGGGCAGTCTAGAGGTGTGGTGGCTGCCGCAAGCTATGAGGCTCGAATATTTGGGGTGCGGAGCGCTATGAGTGGTCCACTTGCCAAACGGTTGTGTCCAGAATTGATTTTTGTGAAGCCACGTTTTGATCGGTATAAAGAAATTTCAAATCAAATTAGAACCATTTTTTTAGACTACACCCAATGGGTAGAGCCTCTTTCGTTAGATGAAGCCTATCTTGATGTAACACAAAATCATTATCATCTTCCCTCTGCAACACTTATTGCCGAAGCCATTCGGAATAAAATTTTTAAACAAACAGGACTCACTGCCTCAGCGGGTATTTCCATCAATAAGTTTTTGGCTAAAATTGCTAGCGATTGGAACAAACCCAATGGGCAAAAAACGATTCCCCCAGAAGAAGTACTTCCCTTTATAGCAAAATTAGACGTCAAAAAATTTCATGGTGTAGGAAAAAAGACCAAGGAAAAACTCTATCAATTGGGCATATATACCGGAGCCGATCTCAGAGCGCAACCTCAAAAACGATTAGAGGATCACTTCGGGAAAATGGGCAGTTATTTATATCATGTAGCACGAGGAGAACATCACAGTGTTGTTAAGCCGCACCACACACCAAAGTCTTTAGGGGTGGAGCGGACCTATGAACAAAACTTACCTTCGGAGCTTTTTATTTTAGAAAAATTAGAAACCCTTGCAACACTTTTAGAAAAACGCCTTCAAAAGGAAAAAGCCGCTGGAAAAACGATTACCCTAAAAATAAAATACAGCGATTTTGTAGTTCAAACCAGACAGAAAACCTTGCCCCTGGCCATTGCCACTGCCCCTTTATTATTGGAGGAGGCCAAAGCGCTCTTGTTTCAAGAAAAAGTAATTAATTCGGTACGCTTGTTGGGCATTAGTGTGTCTCAATTACGATTTAAAAACCAACAAAAGGAAGAGGTTGTTTCAAAAGAAAAAAAGCAACCCATTCATCAAACGCGATTGCCTTTTTAAATCACAGAAACACGCAAGGTGTTTACCATTCCTTTTTTGGTGATGGGCATGGCTGTGAGGTTAACAACCATATCTTCTTCCGACACAAAGCCCTTTTCTTGGGCAATAGCGTTGATTTCCTCAACAGTGTTATCGGTGCTTTCAAAATTGTCATAATAAAAAGCTTTTACCCCCCAAAGCAAACTCAACTGAGTGAGTATTCTTTTGTTAGAAGTAAACACTAAAATATTTGACATGGGCCGCCAAGCCGAAATTTGATAGGCTGTATACCCACTGTTGGTTAGCGTACAAATGGCTTGAGCTTTGATGTCATTAGCAATTTGAGCGGCATGAAAACAAACCGATTTGGTAATAAATCGTTTGGTTCTAATATTGGGGGGGTCTTGTGGCACCACCACCCGATTAGAATTTTCGACTTGCATTACAATAGATCGCATTGTCTCGATCACCTCAACTGGATATTTTCCAACAGACGTTTCTCCAGACAACATCACCGCATCGGCACCGTCCATCACAGAGTTGGCCACATCATTCACCTCGGCACGGGTGGGTGTGAGGCTATCGGTCATGGTTTCCATCATTTGTGTGGCAATAATGATAGGGATGCGTGCTTTTTTAGAAAGGAGCACCAATTCTTTTTGCAACAAAGGCACTTCGGCCACAGGCACCTCTACACCCAAATCACCACGTGCCACCATAAGCCCCTCACTGTAGGCAATAATTTTGTCTATGTTTTCAATAGCTTCGGGTTTTTCAATTTTAGAAATAACGGGAATGGGTACTTCTAAATGCTCTTTCATTAAATCTTTAAGCATTATAACATCTTCGCTATGACGCACAAAAGAAAGTGCAATCCAATCTACATCTTGTGTAAAAATGAATTTGGCGTCTTTAATATCTTTTTCGGTTAAGGCAGGGAGTGAAATTTTAGTGTTGGGTAAATTAACGCCCTTGTTGGATTTAAAGGCCCCACCTTGAAGCACTTTTGCAGTCACTTCCGTTTTTTTATCGGTGTTCACTACTTCAAAAATGAGCTTCCCATCGTCCAAAAGAATTTTTTCGCCAGGGGTAACATCTTTAGGAAATTGTTTGTAGTTCATATAGGCCTTTTGGGCATTGCCCACAAAGGGTTCTTTGGTAGAAAAAATAACTTGATCTCCAGGGGCCACCTCGGCGCCTTCTTCCATTTTGCCAACCCGTAATTTTGGACCTTGCAAGTCGGCCAAAATGGCCGTTTGGGTATTTAATTTTTTATCGGCTTGCCGGATTTTTTGGATTCTGCTTTTCACTTCCTCATAGTCTGCATGTGAAAAGTTGATACGAAAAACATTAACCCCTGCGAGGATCATTTTTTCAATGATATTTTGATCATCACAAGCGGGCCCTAGGGTGGCAACAATTTTAGTCTTTTTGATAGGATTCATCAATCAAATATTAAATGCAATTGGTTTCTGATATTGTCTTGGTTAAGCGTATAATGCAAAGATACTGAAGGGAGTTCCATAAGGCATGCCTTTAAGGATTCAAGTTTGCTTTGCTCATTCACTTTTAAAATAAAATCGAGTTGTTTAAATTCTGGCAATAAATATACTTCTTTTCGATGGGGGGTGTCAAATAAAGTACGGGTTAAATTTTTATGATCCAGCACTGTTTGTTGAAATTTGTTGGCATAAAACTCCGCCTGAACACCTTCCAATTCGTTTTCCCATACAAATCGGCTAAAAAAAGCGTTTAAGGCAGGAAAATCGATGTCTTTTGATGAACGAAAGAATTGGCTCCCCCATTTTTGGTTGAGCTGAAAGGCTAATTCAAAATCTTCTAGCGGACTACAAATGCCTTCAAGAAAAAAGGTGTCGCTCAATTCATCCAAAGAAAGTTGATAGGTTTTTATAGCCATGCTTATTGGGGTTTTATTTTAAGCGCATAATAGCCTCTTTTTGCCACTTTTTCTTCTGCTTTTTTCTTTGAGATATCTCGTGCTTTTGCAATTTGCTTTTGTTCTATATAAAAAGTAGAGCTGTAATTAACGTTAGGGTCTAGACCCTCATCCTCTATGGTATCAAAACGATATTTTTTTTTGTTTTTTTGCGCCCATTCAATGAGGGCACTTTTGTAGCTCAACACCCCTTCAGTAAGGGTGCCTAGGTCAATATGTTCTTGAATAATTCTATCTAATATAAAGCGTTTGCTCTTTTCATACCCTTTGTCTACCAAAAGGGCTCCCAACAGCGATTCTAACAGATTGCCATGCACATCTTCTCCAAAGATTTTTTGTTTTTTGCTGGTTTGCATCCATTGCACCAAATTGAGTTTTTTACCAATGCGGTTGAGTTGTTCTCTACTTACAATTTGTGCTCGCATTTGAGTCAATTTTCCTTCGTTGGCTTTGGGGTATTTTTCAAAAAGATATGCCGCCACCACAGCATTGAGTAAAGCATCACCCAAAAATTCTAAACGTTCAAAATTAATGCGGGTACCGGCATCGTCGCGTTGGTTTAGGGAGGGATGAATAAAAGCCCGTTGATAAATAGGTTTGTTTTTTACCTGTAGGCCCAATTGCTGTTTTAATTGCATATAAAAATCCCCGGATGTTTCCATTCGGGGAGTTAATATTTTTGACAGAAATTTGACCATTACAGGAGGGGCTTATTCATATTTTTTAAAGATTAAACAGGCGTTATGGCCACCAAAACCAAAAGTGTTTGAAAGGGCGGCACGCACAGTTCTTTTTTTCGCCGTGTTAAATGTAAAATCAATTTTTGGATCTATGTTTTCGTCTGGTGTTTGATGATTAATGGTGGGGGGCACAATGTTGTGCACCACAGCCATTATGGATGAAATGGCTTCCACAGCACCAGCAGCTCCCAACAAATGACCGGTCATAGATTTTGTAGAATTGATATTCATTTTATAAGCATGTTCTCCAAAAACAGAAAGAATGGCCTGAGATTCAGCAATGTCTCCTAAGGGAGTGGAGGTGCCATGCATGTTAATGGTGTCAATGTCTTCAGCTTGCATATTGGCATTTTCCAAGCAATTGATCATCACGTTTTTGGCTCCAAGCCCTTCAGGATGTGGGGCAGTGATGTGATGGGCATCGGCAGAAAGACCACCACCAGCCACTTCGGCATAAATTTTAGCGCCTCTTGCAAGGGCATGATCTAAACTTTCAAAAATGAGAGTTCCAGAACCCTCACCCAACACAAATCCATCACGGTCTTTGTCAAAAGGGCGGGAGGCTGTTTTTGGGTCATCATTTCGAGTAGACAGGGCATGAAGTGCGTTAAATCCGCCAATGCCTGCTTTGGTAACGGCCGCTTCAGAACCCCCTGTAACAATCATGTCGGCGTATCCTAAACGGATATAATTCAATGAATCGATCATGGCATTGGAAGAGGAGGCACAGGCAGAAACTGTGGCAAAATTAGGTCCAGCAAAACCGTATTTTATAGAAATAAGCCCCGGAGCAATGTCGGCAATCATTTTTGGAATAAAAAATGGATTGAACCGCGGAATGCCATCATTTGCGGCTAGGTTTAGCACCTCGTTTTGGAAGGTTTCTAAGCCTCCAATACCAGCGCCCCAAATCACACCCACACGATTTTTATTGAGGGCCTCTAAATCTATTTGAGCATCGGCAAGTGCTTCTGCAGTAGAAACCATCGCATATTGTGTGAAGCGGTCCATTTTTCGAGCTTCTTTACGATCAATATGTTCGTGCACATCAAACCCTTTTACTTCACAAGCAAATTGGGTTTTATAATGTGTGGTGTCAAAATAGGTGATAGGTGCAGCACCGCTGGTGCCAGAAAGTAAACCCTCCCAAAAAGCAGGGAGGGTATTTCCAATAGGAGTGAGTGCCCCCAATCCGGTAACAACTACGCGTCTTGGTGTCATGGCACAAAATTATTCGGCTTGTTCAATAAATTGAATGGCTTGTCCTACCGTAGCAATATTTTCAGCTTGGTCATCTGGAATTTGAATATCGAATTCCTTTTCAAATTCCATAATAAGTTCCACGGTGTCAAGTGAATCTGCACCTAGATCATTGGTGAAACTTGCTTCTGGAACGACTTCATTTTCGTCAACGCCTAGTTTATCAACTATAATGGCTTTGACTCTTGCGTTAATGTCTGACATAGTCAATTATGTTTAAATTTTATGTGGACAAAAATAAAAAACTTTAAATGATAATGCTTAATTGCATAAACAATAATAGCTTTATTTTGTGAGATGACTGTCAAAGAATATGTTAAAATATTTATACAAATACCACAATGCGCATGGCTCCTAGACCCAAACGATTGATTCTATTTGCTTCTGGAAGCGGCACCAATGTTCAAAATATTTGCGAATATTTTCAACAAGACCCACGTGTTAAAATCGTTCTTGTGGCGGGAAACAAACAACAGGCGGGGGTTTGGGAGCGAATTCGGGCTTTTGACATTGAGGGCTACTGTTTTGACAAAACGGCTTTAGAAAACGGTGAAGTGCTCACCCAATTAAAAAAATACCAACCCGATTTCATCGTTTTAGCCGGTTTTTTATTAAAAATCCCGGACGCCATGGTGGCCGCTTTTCCTCAAAAAATTCTTAATATTCATCCAGCTTTGTTGCCTAACTATGGTGGTAAAGGCATGTATGGCCTCAATGTGCACAAAGCCGTAAAAGAAAATAACGAATCCGTTTCGGGCATTAGTATCCATTTTGTGAATGAGCATTATGATGAAGGGCAACTCGTTTTTCAAGCTCAGGTGCCCCTAGTGCCAGCAGACACTCCCGAATCCATAGCCCAAAAAGTACATCAGTTAGAATATGATCATTTTCCGAAAGTAATAGAGCAACTCCTCTTTGAGGATAAAAGAGCCAATGAAAAATAACGTGTTCTTATATACCGATGGTGCGGCCAGTGGCAATCCTGGCCCAGGAGGGTATGGCATTTTATTGGTTTGGGAAGGGCAAAATTATGCGAAAGAATGGTCTCAAGGGTTTCGCAGAACCACCAATAACAGAATGGAATTGTTGGCAGTAATAGTGGGGCTGGAGTTATTAAAAAAACAACCCCTTACGGTGGTGGTCTATTCCGATTCTAAATATGTGGTGGATTCCGTTAATAAAGGATGGCTTTTTAATTGGGAAAAAATAAACTTTAAGGATAAAAAAAACCCCGATTTATGGCGTCGGTTTTTAACCATTTACAGAAAACATGAGGTTCATTTTCAGTGGGTAAAGGGCCATAACAAACATCCTCAAAACGAACGTTGCGATCAGTTGGCTGTGGCGGCCTACAAAAAAAAGGGGTTGTTAGAAGACAGTTATTTTGAAGCCCAAGAAAAAGCACAAGGGAAATCATTAAAATAAGGTGACACTCTTTTTTAATAAAAATTTTGAAAGTGAATAGAACCCAAAAAAGGTTTCTTATTTTTGCACTATGAACAACAAAGTTTTGGTCTTGGGCACTATCGCCTATGACGCTATTGAAACTCCTTTTGACAAATCAGGTAAAATTTTAGGCGGTTGTGCAACCTACATAGGTTTAGCCACATCCCATTTTAAAACACAATGTGGCCTAGTGTCCGTGGTGGGTTGTGATTTTGAATCAGAGCATCTACAAATGCTCACCCAAAAGGGACTTGATTTAAGTGGGGTTGAAGAACACCCCACAGAAAAAACCTTTTTCTGGAAAGGGCGCTATCACAACGACTTGAACACCCGAACCACTTTGGACACCCAACTCAATGTGATTGAAAAATTTAAACCCGTGGTGCCCGACACCTACAAGGACGCTTCTTTTGTCTTATTGGGCAATCTGCATCCTGCTTTGCAGCTGGATACCCTAGCACAAATGAAAGAAAAACCAACATTGGTTGTTTTGGACACAATGAATTTTTGGATTGCAGATTACAGAGAAGCTCTAGATCAAATGATTGCAAAAACTGATGTTATTTCAATCAATGATGAAGAAGCCAGAATGCTAACCGGTTGTCACTCGTTGGTAAAAGCTGCTCTAAAAATACAAGAGATGGGGCCCCGTTATGTGATCATCAAAAAGGGAGAACACGGTGCCTTGTTGTTTCACAAACAGGAGGTTTTTTGTGCTCCAGCCCTTCCGCTAGAAGAAGTGTTTGATCCCACTGGGGCAGGCGATTCTTTTATTGGTGGCGTGGTGGGTTATTTAGCGCAACAGCAGCAAGTGGATTATGACACCATGAAAACAGCACTTATATATGGTTCTGCCTTGGCCTCTATAACAGTGGAACAATTTGGGGTAAAAAGTTTACAGGCTTTAGACACGCTCACCTTTGCGCACCGCCTTAGAACCTTTAAAGATTTAACCGAATATGAAATTGAATTGCCTTAACTTTGCTTAATGAGTGACGCTATAAAACACGAATGTGGAATAGCACTGCTTCGATTAAAGCAGCCGCTTTCATACTACAAAGAAAAGTATGGGAGCTCACTTTATGGCATCAACAAAATGTATTTGTTGATGGAAAAGCAACACAATAGAGGGCAAGATGGTGCTGGTTTTGCAAGCATCAAATTCAATATGCAGCCAGGGCAGCGCTACATCAGTCGTGTGCGTTCTGCCCAACAACAACCCATTCAAGATATCTTTTCGATTATTAACAGTAGAATACAGGAAACCCTCAAAGAAAAGCCTGAACTATTGTATGATTCCGAGCAACTCAAACAAGCAGTGCCCTATTTGGGAGAACTCATGTTAGGGCATGTTCGTTATGGCACTTTTGGTAAGAATAGTATAGAAAGTGTTCACCCCTTTTTAAGACAAAACAATTGGATGCACCGCAACTTGATTGTAGCGGGAAATTTTAATATGACCAATGTGAATGAGCTGTTTTCCAATCTCATTGCGTTGGGTCAACATCCTAAAGAGCGTGCCGATACCATTACTGTGATGGAAAAAATAGGTCATTTTTTAGATGATGCTGTACGAAAAATATACAAGACTTTAAAAAAAGAAGGCGTTTCAAAAGCGGATGCCTCACCCATTATTGCTGATCGCTTAAAAGTTTCTAAAGTGCTGCGAAAAGCTTCCAAAAATTGGGATGGTGGCTACGCCATGGCTGGCTTGCTTGGGCATGGAGATGCTTTTGTGCTTCGTGATCCCAATGGGATTCGCCCGGCTTATTATTATGAAGACGATGAAGTGGTGGTGGTCACCTCAGAACGCCCCGTAATTCAGACCGTATTTAATGTGGCCTATGAAAAAATTAATGAACTGCCCCCAGGACATGCCCTAATTGTGAAACGTAATGGCACCTTTAATATCAAGAAAATTTTAGAACCAGGTCCCCATAAGGCCTGTTCTTTTGAACGTATCTACTTTTCACGAGGGGGAGATGCCGAAATTTATCAAGAACGGAAAAAATTAGGTGCTTTACTCTTCCCAGAAGTACATAGAGCGATAGGCGGAGATTTAAAAAATACCGTTTTCTCCTATATACCCAATACTGCAGAAACTTCCTTTTATGGCATAATTGGTGCAGCTCAAGATCATTTAAGTAAATCAATGGCTGCCGAATTAAAAGCAAATCCAAAAAAGGCTAATAAAAAAATAGAAGAATTGCTTTGGCTGCGCCCACGCATCGAAAAAATAGCCATTAAAGACGCCAAGTTGAGAACCTTTATTACGGAAGATAGTGACCGAGACGATTTGGTGGCGCACGTTTATGATGTGACCTATGGTGTGGTAAAACCCACCGATAACCTCGTTATTATCGATGACAGTATAGTGCGCGGCACAACGCTTCAAAAGAGTATTCTTAAAATGTTAGATCGGCTAGGACCAAAAAAAATTGTGGTGGTTTCCAGTGCCCCACAAATTCGTTATCCAGATTGTTATGGTATTGACATGGCTCGCTTAGAAGAATTTATAGCTTTTAAGGCTGCATTGGCCTTGCATCGAGACAATGGCACATATAATGACGTGATTAATATGGTATATCAAAAATGTGTGGCCAGTTTTGAAGCGAAAGAAACCGATCCCTCAAATCATGTAAAAGAAATTTATGCACCGTTTTCAGATGAGATGATTTCTGAGAAAATTGCTGCTATCCTAAAGCAAGATGGTGTTCACGCCAGTGTTGAAGTGTTGTTTCAAAAGGTAGATAACCTTCACCGTGCATGTCCAGCCAATTTAGGCGATTGGTATTTTACAGGCGATTACCCCACACCAGGAGGACATCGTGTGGTTAATCGAGCGTTTATGAATTTTTATGAAGGAAAATCGGAACGCGCCTATTAACACTTTAACGATATAAACTGCATTTTGTCGTCTTAATCGTTTTTAACTTAAGGGCTATTCGATATTTGAAGAACCAGAACATAAGTAGGTTAAGTTCATGGTAAGATTTGGGGCAAAAAGGGGGAATTTATTCCCCCTTTTTATTTTAAAGGACAATAAAAAAAGGGCGCAAAGCCCTTTTTTTAGTTTCATAAACAAGGATTTACCTTATCGATGCTGCTGATATAGTTCAGCCACAACATTCCAATTGATAACATTGAAAAAAGCATTGATATAATCGGGCCTTCTATTTTGATAATTTAAATAGTAAGCGTGTTCCCAAACATCAATACCTAAAATGGGCGTGCCCCCACATCCAATACCAGGCATGAGTGGATTGTCTTGATTGGCTGAAGCGCACACTTCAACGGCGCCGCCTTTATGCACACAAAGCCATGCCCAACCAGACCCAAATTGGGTGGCTGCTGCTTTAGAAAAAGCGTCTTTAAAGGCATCAAAAGAGCCAAAGGCTTTTTCTATGGCTGTTGCCAATTCGCCTTGGGGAGTTCCACCACCTTGAGGCGAGAGAATGTTCCAAAAAAGGGCGTGATTGTAAAACCCGCCACCGTTGTTTCGAACAGCTTTATTATTCATGTCGAGTGCCGAAAGAATATCTTCAATAGATTTTCCTTCAAGCGGTGTGCCTGCGATGGCAGCATTGAGATTGTTGGTATATCCGTTGTGATGTTTGCTGTGGTGTATTTCCATAGTGCGAGCATCTATATGGGGTTCCAAAGCATCATAAGGATACGTTAATTGTGGTAATTCAAAAGCCATAGTTCTTTTTTTAGTTTCAAACAAAAGTAAAATTTCTTTTTTCATTTCTCGAAGAACTTATCAAAACTCTTACTTTTAAGGAGATAGAAATCGCAAATGGCCAATCAAGCCTTTAAAATTGTTAATGCTGCCGCCGGAGCCGGAAAAACCTTTAGTCTGGTGAAACACTATTTGTTGCTCCTTTTAAAATCGAATAATCCATATGCATACCAACATATTTTAGCCCTAACCTTTACGAATAAAGCAGTGGCCGAAATGAAAGGACGATTGCTAAAAACGTTGTGGGCGTTAGCTCATGAACCAGAAAAAGCACCAGAAATGTGCCAAGCATTATTGGAAGCATTACCCATATCGCAAAAACAACTTCAGGAAAAAAGCCTATTAATACTGCGTAAAATTTTTAAAGATTATGGTCGCTTTGAAGTGATAACCCTAGACAAATTGACCTATAGTTTGGTGCGCACCTTTGCTAAAGATCTTAAGTTGCCTTATCAGTTTGAAGTGGTGTTACAGGAGGAAGAACTCTTGCGCCATATGTTACAACGTATGATGGATGAGATTGGGTCCAATACGGAATTAACCCAAACCTTGCTTGGGTTTAGTCAGTTCAAAATGGCACACGATAAAAATTGGGATGTCGAAAAAGAACTGTTTGAAATGGCTAGGAGTTTGCTTAAAGAAAACGACCGCAACGCTGTGGAGGCCGTGCAGCAATTGGAAGGTGAAACGTGGTTTGCACTCAAGCAACAATTTTCGACCCAATTAAAAGCTCTAGAAGCGCGATTGGTGGAGCAAGCCCAACATACCCTAAATGAAATTGAAAAGCATGGACTAACTCCAGATGATTTCTATCAGAAATTACTCCATAAGCATTTTCAGAAAATTGTTGATAAAGAATTTGAGGGTCGTTTTAACAATCAACTAGGGCTGGCCATTCAAGGTCAAAAACCTTTATATAAAAAAAGTACTCCCCAGAGTAGTATCGAAAAAATTGAGGCTTTACGTTCCTTTTTTGAAGAACAATACGAAACATCTTACAGACTAATTGGCCAATGGATGTTGGGGCAAGCGATTTTAAAGCAGTGGATACCAATGTCTTTATTACGGGCCATGGAACAACGGTTGAATGCCTTGCAACAAGAAGAACAAAAAATGCTGCTTGGGCAATTCAATACGCGGATAAGCAAAGTTGTTCAAGAACAACCGGTGCCTTTTATTTATGAACGCTTGGGAGCTCAATACCGCCATTTTTTTATTGATGAATTTCAAGATACCTCGGTGTTGCAATGGCAAAATTTAGTCCCCTTAATTGGCAACGCACTCGAGAGTGAAACGGCTGCTGGAGAACAAGGCTCACTTTTTTTGGTGGGGGATCCTAAACAAGCCATTTATCGTTGGCGGGGAGGAAATAACGAACAGTTTTTAGCCCTTTTAAATAAAAACACTCCTTTTCAATTGAGCCCCACTGTAGAAGTGCTATCCCACAATTATCGCAGCTTAGACGAACTCATTCATTTTAACAACCGATTTTTTAAAACGGCACTAAAACATTTGTCTTCACCTGCGCTCAAAACATTATATGAAGATAGTGCCCAACAATTGCCAACCGATAAAAAAGGAGGGCTTGTATCGGTGTCCTTCATTCCCAAAAAACTTAAAAAAGAAGAAGCGATTCCCTTATATGTTGAGCAAACCCTTGATCGCATAAAGAAAACGCGTGCGGCGGGTTATAAACATAAAGATATTGCCCTGTTGGTGCGCACCGGCGATCAGGCCAAAGCACTTGGGAACGCTTTGTTAGAGGAAGGAATTCCCTTTCTTTCTCAAGAAACGCTCTTTTTGGCGGAAGCAGCTAACGTTCAATTTTTGATTCAACTTTTGCAGCTCTGTTTGACTCCACAAGAAAGACGACTAAAAAAAGGACTTTTAGATTATGTGTGGCAATATGGGTGTGAACAAGAAATTTCTTATCACTCTTTTATGGAAACCCATTTGGATTTAGGCACCACTTCTTTTTTTAAGGCCTTAAACCAAGGGTTTGACAGCACCTTTAACTTTTCAGATTTTAAAAAGTATAGCCTACATGAAGCTGTGCTATATGCCCTATCTACTTTTTCATTTTTAAAATCTCAAGATGCTTTTATGCTCTATTTTTTAGAACATGTTTTTGAATACAGCCAACAGTATGGGGGAAATATAGCTGCTTTTTTAACCCATTGGGAACGGGTTTCAGACACCTTAAAAATGGCTCAGCCGGAGGGAGAGGATGCCCTGCAAATCATGACCATTCATAAGGCCAAGGGGCTAGAATTTCCTGTGGTGATTCTTCCTTTTCTCGATCGGGAAATGCACTCAAAATTGGCGCTTTCCACTTGGTTTCCCTTAAACGACTCACCTTTTTCGGAACTGCCCTGGGCTTACCTCCCTTTTTCAAAAAAAACACAAGAGTATGGTCTTCTTGGCAGCGCTTTTTATGACTGGCAACGCCAAGCCCAAGAAGCAGATGCTTTGAATGTATTGTATGTGGCACTTACCCGCGCAAAAGAACAATTACATGTGGTGACCAAAAACACCGATAGTGCTATCAAAACATTTGCTTTATTGTTTAAAGAATTTGCCACACTTGAAGGCCATGAGGTTAAAGACAATTCTACCTTTAGTTGGGGTGCATCAAATCATAAAGCCGAAAAAAGGGAGGCTATAAGCGTTCAAAATGTACTTCACATGAGCAATAGTTTAAAATGGAAGGAAAAGCTGATTACACCTCAAATAGATCGCGTTCCATTTGGAAAGAGTCCACAACAAAGGGGTCTTTTATTGCACCGCCTCATGGAAAAAATAGATATAGCCACGCCGGAAGAAATTGTTGCAGCAGAGCCCCAACTGCAAGAGCCAACTTTGGCTGAAGAACGAGGTTCATACATTCGTTTGTTGGAGCAAATTTGTCAGCATCCTAAACTTAAAAACTACTATAATACCCAAGCCTCTGTGCATTGCGAACAAGAAATTTTAGTGCCAACGCAGCCCACGTTGCGGCCCGATCGTTTGGTGATGCATTCCGACCATACCGCCCTCATAGATTATAAAACAGGCGCCCCCAAAGACGAAGACATCCACCAGATGAATGCTTATGCTGAGGCACTTGAAAATATGGGCATAATTAAGATTAGGAAATATTTAGTTTACTCTCAAAATGAATTGACTGTCAAAGAATTAGATTAAATCAAAAAAAAATATTTAGCTTTGGTTTTGATGGATTTAAGCCTCCATCTGCGTTGTTTTTAACCCCAGTCAAACCATGAAAACAAAAATTTCTTTTTACCCCATTCTGGTCTTTTACTTTTTTTTGCTAGTATCTTCCATTGTCAAGCGCAAAATGAAAATTACCCTTGGCAAATCTCATTAGGGATTAATACCGTTGATGTTTATCCTACAGGGGTTTCTAAATACGGCGCCCTTTTTGAAGATTTTTTTAATGTAACAGATCACTGGAATGTTGGCACTACACCATTTATGGTGCAAGCCCTTAACTATTTGGGCCGTGGTTTTTTCTTTTGGTGGAAGGGACTTTAAGGGAAAGCGTATAATAGACGTGTTGAGTTTATAATAATTAAATAAAGTTTCTTTCCTTTTTAAAAATCGCCTCAATATTCGGGTCGTTTTTTTATTTTTAGAAATGCACACTTTTTTAGATCAAGCCGCCGAGCAAATTGTTCAATCAAAACGCGATTTTCAATCGATCAAAATTGTGGTTCCATCCAATCGTGCAATTCTCTTTTTAAAAGAAGCGCTCAAGAAGCAACTTCAAAAGCCACACTTTGCGCCTGAAATTTGCGCTATAGATCAATTTATTGAGGAACTTTCTGGATTAAAAAAAGCAGATCCCACGGGACTCCTTTTACGCTTTTATGCCGTGTATAAAAATACCACCACCAAAAAGGAGCAAGAATCTTTTGAACACTATTTAGGCTGGGCAGAGACCATCTTAAGGGAGTTTAATGAAATGGATGCCAATTTGGTTGATGTAAACGCCCTTTTTAAAACCCTTGAGGCCTATAAAGCACTTGGCTCATGGAATGCACAAACACCCCCTGAGCAGGATCTTTTAAAGTACTACTTGAAGTTTAATCAAAGTTTACCTGCCCTGTATCAAAGACTGTATCAAACCCTTTTGGATGCCGATGAAGGATATTCTGGCATGCGCTACAGAGAAGCCGTCTCCAATATTGAACACTATATAGAAGCCAACCAAAAGCATCACTTTTTTATTGGTTTTAACGCATTAAACAAAGCCGAAGAATTTTTATTTCAAGAGTTTTTAGTCCACCAGAAAGCAACCCTTCTTTGGGATATGGATCAGTGCTTTTATGAAGATGGAGAACATCCTGCAGGTCATTTTGTGCGGCACTATTTTAAGCAATGGCCCGTGTTAAAAAATCAAGAGCCGCCCCGTTGGACAGCCCATTTTGAAGAAGAAAAGACAATTCATATCGTTGGTTTGCCAAAAAACATTGCTCAGGCACAATGGGCCACACAACTGCTGCGTGGAAAACAAACCCAAAAAACAGCGTTGGTTTTAGGAGAAGAAACATTGCTCACACCCACATTGGCAGCGTTGGGGGAAAACAATAGCCTTTGGAACGCCACCATGGGATATGCCCTGAGTGAGACGCCAGCAGCCACTTTTTTTGAATTGTTTTTCACCCTCCATCAAGATTCAAAATCGGAATCGTTTGATTTTTATGCCCTTCAAAATCTTTTGTCTACTGCAGAATGTATGACACTACTAGCCACTCAAAACGAAGAGATGCAGACGTTCATGAAAAAATGCCGCAGACAAAAACAGTTTCAAATTTTGGCAGCCGAACTCTTGGAGCCTACAGATTCTGGTTCGCTTAGAAATTTATTATTTGCCCCATTTTCTTCTGTTCAAAAATTTGTGGACCGCCTCCAGCAATTGGCGTCACATTTTGTTTCCTTTTGGTCTGCATCTCAATCGGATGATTTTATAGCTGCTTCTTTTGCTGAAATGGAGCGTGTCTTGATGACTTTGCAATCGCTTTTGGAACAATATTCAAGCATTAAAACCTTAGCAGACTTGGGCCATATTTTCAAAAAGCTACTTCAACAAGAAAAAATTCCCTTTTCTGGAGACCCTTTTGAAGGGCTTCAAATTATGGGATTGCTAGAAACTCGATTGTTGGATTTCGAAACGGTGGTCATTACCCATCTGAATGAGGGTATTTTGCCAGGAGGAAAATCAATAACAAATTGGATTCCATTTGCTATTAAAAAACAATTTGAGATGCCCACTTTTGTGGAGCAAGATTATTTGTATTCCTATCATTTTTTTCGACTCCTGCAACGTGCCAAAAACATCTATTTGCTATACAACACCACGCCTGATGGGCTCTTTGGAGGTGAAAAAAGCCGCTTTCTTTATCAGTTAGAATATCTAAAAAAACCAAACCATAAGCTCGTTTTTTCACAGCCTAATTTAGAAATCAAAAGGCAGGACATTCCAAAACCGTCGGTGGCTAAAAGTCCAGAGTTGTTAAAGCAATTACATACCCTTGCAAGCAGTGGGTTTTCACCCTCTTCTTTAACCACATTTTGGCGAGATCCGTATCAATTTTATGAGCGTTATCTTTTAAAAATTGAACCCTATCAACCGTTAGAACACACCCTCCAGGCCAACGAAAAAGGAACCCTTATGCACGCTGTTTTGGAAACGCTATATGCTCCTTATGCAAATCTGCCAATGCGTCCCGAAACATATACTGTCTTGAAAAAAAACATGACCCCTTTATTATATGAATGCTTTCAAAACGAATTTGGCAACTCCTATCAAATTAAAGGGAAAAATTTTTTGCTTTTCGAATCCATTAAGCAATTATTAATGCACTTTTTAAATGAGGAACAAAATTGGGTGGCAGAAGGAAATGAATTAAAAATTATAGCATTGGAAAAAGCGGTTGAAGGTTATGTGAACTTACCCAACAGTCAAACGAAAATCAAGTTAAGGGGTTTTGTAGACCGAATTGATCAAGCGAATGATCAAGTGCGGATTATTGACTACAAGACGGGAACCGTTCAACCTAAAAGTTTAGAAATCTCAAGCTGGGAAAATCTTTTAGAAGACCCGGTAAAAAGCCCCCTATTTCAGGTGTTGCTTTATGGTTATTTACTCCAAAAGGAATTTCAAAACCAACCACTGTCCGCGGGTGTTATACCCTTCAAAACCTATGCTAATCCTTTTCTTGAAGCCACATTGGGATCAGGAAAAGACAAAACACCAATTCGATTTTCGACCGACCAATGCACTGCTTTTGAAACACAACTTGGCCACTTGTTAAACGCCCTTTTTGATGTTAGACTGCCATTTATGCCAGCCAAATAAAATTTGATTAATTTAGAGCTGATTATCATTAAACTATTTTAATAGCGATATGGAGGAAAAGGAAAAAGGAACAAAAAAAGAAGAGCTGAATTGGTTCATGCGGCTCATCACCTTGGGTGATCGTTTTGACATTCGCGATTTTTATGACCGATTAAAAAAATCTACGGTTGAATTTGCTGTCATTTTTTTTGGTATTCTGCTGTCTTTTGGTGTTGAACAACAATGGGGTGAATCAGAGGAGCGTGAAGATAGTATTGAAAATCTAAACAATCTTAAAAATGAAATTTCGGCCATGATTTCGTATACGGATGAATACAAAGAAAACATCTATTTGGCCAATGAAATTTTTTTAAATCAATACCGACGGTGGGACGAAAACAATGAAGATGTATTTATTGAATGGTTTGAAGACTCTACCTATGTTTTACCCTTTGAGCTTTACTCAAACCGAAACCCCTATAACCCTCCTCGAGTTACCTATGACGCCATTAAATTGGATGGCACTTTTCGCCTTTTAGACGACGTTGTGGGGCGTATGATGACCGATATATATGATGGGACTAACCTAAAATACTTGATCGAAAATACCAGTGTTGAAGAACAAAAATTTATTGATCAATTCAATCAAAGAGTCAACAGTAAATGGGTTTTTGATTTGGATTATGTGGATCTTGAATCTCCTTCATTTTGGAAGGCCAATCGTAAATATGTTCAGCGAGATAAGTTTTTAAAATATAATTTATACAAACGGCTGCATTTGTGGAATTATACTTTGTTTGATCAACTAGATTCATATAAAGAACAACTCATTGCGGGAGAAAAAATATTAGACTCGGTTATTGCTGTTCGCGATAGTGAAATTGAGATCATCTATTGGGTGATCAACAAAAAAGACTAATTTTTTTGGATTAGCTCAGCCACCAATTTTCCTGAAATCAAGGCGGGAGGCACACCCGGTCCTGGAACGGTTAATTGCCCTGTAAAAAAGAGGTTGTTCACTTTTTTGCTTTTTAATTTAGGTCTAAGAAAAGCGGTTTGTAGCAAGGTGTTTGCCATGCCATAGGCGTTACCTTTATATGAATTATAAACGTCGACAAATTCATTAAGGCAAAAGGATTCATTAAACAAAATGTCTTGACTCACCTTTTGTTGGGTGAGTGCTTCCAACCGCGCTATAACCATTTCAAAATAACGTTCGCGCAAGGCTGTGTTGTCTTCTATACCCGGTGCCAAGGGAATTAAAATAAAACAAGCCTCTTTCCCTTTTGGAGCCATGCTGGGGTCTGTTATGGATGGAAAATTGGCGTAGAAGAGAGGGGCTTCGGGCCATTGCGGCTGATCGTATATGGCTTTTGCATGCGCCTCAAAATCAACATCAAAAAAGAGGGTGTGGTGTGAAACATTTTTCAATTTTTTATTGATTCCCACATAAAATAAAAGGGAAGAAGGTGCAAACACCTTTTTTTGCCAATAGGCTTCGCTGTATTGGCGATGTTTTGCAGGCAGTAAACTTTCAGCATGATGATAATCGGCACCAGCCAAAACAATATCGGCCTCAACGGTTTGTCCATTCACCACAATACCACAAGCATTTTTTTGATGATCCACTAGAATGTTTTCTACAGGACTGTTGGTGTGCATTTTGACACCTAATGATTCGTTTAAGGCCACCATGGCTTCCACAATTCGATACATTCCCCCATCGGGATGCCATGTGCCTAAACCAAAATCTGCTTAGTTCATAAAATTATATAAGGCGGGTGTTTGTGAGGGTTTTGCTCCTAGAAACAATACTGGAAATTGTAAAATTTGGCGCAGTTTGGGGTTTTTAAACTCACGTTCCACCTCTTTTTGTATGGTTGAGACAAAATAGCGCACTTTTTTTATGGTGGTGGGTGTAACCAATTCTAAAGGAGACACTCCGGGGCGATAAACCAGATCTTTGATGGCAATATCATAATGTTCCTTTGCTTTTTGGATAAATTTTCGAAGTTTTACACCACTCCCTTTTTCAACAGACTCGAAGGTTTCGTAAATTTTTTCCAAAGAAGCACTAATTTCCATGCGATCATTGGGTCCAAAATAAACCTGATAGCCAGGGTCTAATTTTTCGATGTTATAATAGTCGGCAACAGATTTCCCAAAATCATTAAAAAAAGATTCAAACACATCGGGCATCCAATACCAAGAAGGGCCCATGTCAAAGGTGAATCCCTCTTTTTTAAATTGGCGTGCCCGCCCACCTAAAGTGTTGTTTTTTTCATAAAGGGAAACTTGATGACCTGCTTTTGCGAGATAGGCAGCAGCAGCCAAAGAGGAAAACCCACCACCAATAAGAGCAATTTTTTTCATAGCCTCACAAAGATATTCTATTGTGCAGTGGCTGCCGAATTTTTTTTAGGTAAAATGGAATATACGGGTGTTAGCCACTTTTCTTTAGGGCCAGATTTGCTAGCAGAGGCCCAATAGATTCCTCGGGTAAAATGAGCCCAAAAAGTGGGTTGATCAAATATTTCTGGCGCGTGGCCCAAAGAGGTATAAAAAACGCGTCCATTGCCATAATATTTTTTCCAACTTACAGGAATTACAGCGCCATCAATCCACCCGTCGTGTTCTCCGCTAAATTGAGTGGCCGCCAATACGTTCACATTGGGGTCTAAATGCATATAATATTGTTCTGTTTTAATTTCAAAATCGGGAAGCCCCTCTACGGTGGGATCATCAGGAGCAACAAAATGGACTTTGTGGTCTATTTGTCCACCAGGGTGTTTAACAAATTGTCCGCCCACCATATATTGATATTCAGTGTTTTCTCTAAACGAATCGCCAATACCACCATGACAACCAGCAAACCCAACGCCTCTGCTAACCGCCTTTAGTAAACCCATGGCTTCCTTTTGAGCAATTTTGCTCATAGTGATGTGTTGTACAACTAAGTCAACGGTGTTCATTAGTGCTTCATCGGCATAAACAGATGTTTGTTGGGCTTGAGTCACCTTTGCATTGTGCTGTTCAAACCACGCTGCCATTTTTGCGCCAAAGGCATCAGGTTGGTGGCCCGGCCAACCACCGTAAACCAAAAGCACATGCTTTTGTTGAAAATCAATGGGGTTTTCTTGCCCATAGAGAGGGATCAAAAGGAGGGATGAGAACAGGAAAAGAATGATGGCTTTGCATTTCATAAAGATCTGTTTTAATGTGAAAATATTATCCCAATAAAAATAAGGAATGTCCTTTTGATGACCTTCATGTTAGAAAAAAAAGACCATTTTCTTAAACTTTGAATAAATTTTCAAATTTTAATTAAAACTATTTATACTTATTCAAAAGGTGTTGTGCAAAATAAAAGCACAATCTATATCATTGTCAGTCAAGTAAATGCAATTTACCAAATTAAAAACTTAAAAAATTCTGCGAAGCTTGAGCAGCAAAATGTTTAACGAAACATTTTTTTGTATAATAAATTTTACATATCTTTAAACAAGTTTAAATTCAATTTGGTTTCTAAACGTCTCTGCAATTTACTTCCACAAGTCAAATTCTAAAATCCTTTCGCAGAGACGTTTTTTTATTTTACAAACGCACTATCTTACCACAGCTTAGTTTAAATCTATGGATAGCGTTACTTCAGTAAGTTTTTTTCACTTTACTCAAAATCGATTTTGGGCTTTTCGGCAAATGGGATTAGCTCCACAACAATTTAAGCGAACTGAGGGACTTAGCTTTTTTAAATTTTTAGGTACGGGGGGCGGTCAAGGGTTTAGCTTATGGCCCGATTTTTCGACCTATGCACTTTTGGGGGTATGGAATTCCAGACAAGATTTTGAAAAACAACGAGAAGAAAATCCAATTTATAAAGCCTATCAAAATAAGTGTAAGTACTCAAGACATTTGCTTTTAAAACCCTTTCAAAGTCATGGGCAATGGAGTGGCAAAAATCCATTTCAAACCACCGAAAAACCTTCTCCTCAAAATCCTTCACCACTTATCATCATTACCCGAGCTACACTCCGGTGGAATCGATTGTTGTCTTTTTGGCGGGCAGTGCCCAAGGCCAGTAGGGCTATAGAGCAGGCTCAAGGTGTGCGCTATTATAAAGGCATTGGAGAATGGCCTTTTATTCAGCAAGCTACTCTTAGTATTTGGGATGATGCTGCGGCTGTGCAACAGTTTGCGTATCATTCTCAAAGCCACGCCCAAATTGTAAAAACTACACGTCAGAAAAAATGGTATAAAGAAGACCTTTTTGTGCGGTTTGCATTGATAGATGAAAAAGAATATTTTTAAAAAAGCATGAAAAAAAGGGCTGTTATTATTGGGGCTGGAATTGGAGGGTTGGCCACTGCCATCCGCTTTGCAGCCAAAGGGATTAAAGTTACCGTTCTGGAAGCCAATGCCTACCCAGGGGGCAAACTCACAGCTTTTGAACTTCAAGGCTATCGTTTTGATGCCGGGCCATCTTTGTTTACTATGCCACAATGGATTTTAGATCTTTTTTTATTGGCTAAAGAAAATCCCAACAACCATTTTAAATATAAAAGAAAAGCAGTGGCTTGCCATTATTTTTGGCCCGATGGCACTCAATTTTTTGCACCCTCTAACCGCGAGGCATTTGTGGCTCAAGCCGCCCAAACCTTTCATGAAAAGCCACAGCATCTTACGCATTATTTTAATCGTGCCGAAAAAAAATTCAATCTAACACGTGCACTGTTTTTAGAGCAATCGTTGCACAAACTCAAAACCTTTTTGTCTGTAGACACCCTCAAGGCTTTGGCACAGCTAAATACCTACGAGCTTCACAAAACCCTCCATCAAGCCAATCAAGATTGTTTTGAAAATCCAAAATTGGTTCAGTTGTTTGATCGTTTTGCAACCTATAATGGTTCAAACCCTTATGAAACCTCGGGCATGATGACACTCATTCAGCATTTGGAACAGCATTATGGCACTTTTATTCCTGAAGGGGGAATGCATCAAATTACCCTTTCGCTTTTTAAACTAGCTGAGCGTTTGGGTGTTCAGTTTTATTTTAATACAACCGCAGAGCAAATTTTAACAACCAAAAACAAAGTGCAAGGGGTCCGGGTTGGTGAAAAAATCTTTGCAGCTGAGCTCGTAGTTTCTAATATGGATGTGGTGCCCACCTATTCAAAATTATTGTCTCAATGGCCAGCCCCTAAAAAAATAATAAAACAAGAACAGTCTAGTGCCGCCGTCATTTTTTATTGGGGAATTACAAAAGAATTTCCTCAATTGGACTTACATAATATTTTCTTTTCAGCAGATTATAAAACCGAATTTGAAACCTTGTTTAAAGATAAATCGGTGGCCGAAGACGTTACGGTATATGTCAACATCACTTCCAAAGAAGTGCCCAATGATGCCCCAAAAGGATGCGAAAATTGGTTTGTAATGGTGAATACCCCAGCCGATTATGGGCAAGATTGGGAGTCTCTGGTAGCGCAGTTAAGAGCAAGTGTGTTGACAAAACTCTCCCGTCAATTAAAAACAGATTTGGAACCCTTGATTGCTTGTGAAGAAATATTAACACCGCCTTTAATCGAAAGGAAAACACAATCCTACAAAGGAGCGCTCTATGGTTCGTCAAGCAACAAAACAACAGCGGCATTCTTACGACACCCCAACTTTAGTCAACGAATTAAAAACCTTTATTTTTGTGGTGGCAGTGTGCACCCTGGTGGGGGCATACCCTTGTGTTTGCTCTCTGCCAAAATTGTTGATGAACTTTCAAACGAATGAGTCTTAAAATACAGATTCCGCTTTCAACAATCAACCTTTCTTTAGGCTTGATCTGGCTCTTTCATGTGTCGGGAGCATTGGGGATCATTTATGGTGATGCCTCTTGGTTTATCAAAGCCACGCCCATCAATTTAATCATCAGCTTTATTCTCTTACTACTCAACACAGAATTAAATCAAAAAACCCTTTGGGTTTTGATGTGTTGTTATGGGGTAGGGCTGTTTGCTGAAATTATTGGAGTACGCTATGGAGTGCTCTTTGGAGCCTATCAATATGGGGCCACTTTAGGGGTTCATTGGCAGGAGGTGCCCCTACTTATTGGGGTGAATTGGTGTTTGTTGGTGAGCATTTGCGGCACCATTGCAAGCACGTTTTCTAACCGTCTTTGGCAAAGGGCTTTTATCGGCACTTTTTTAATGCTCTTTTTGGATTTACTTATTGAGCCGGTGGCTCCTGCACTTGACTTTTGGACATTTGAAGAAGGTATTGCCGGTGTACAAAATTATATCGGATGGGCATTTGTGGCTTTTCCATTGCAGCTTCTTTTTGCACAAACAAAATGTAAAACAAATACATTATTTTCCTTTCATTTGTATTTATTGCAATCACTCTTTTTTATCCTGTTAATGATTCGAATTTATACCCTTGAAGAAACCCCATTTTTAAAATAATCACCATGAGAAAATTTATTGGGCTTTTATTGATTTTCATTGCTTGTGAGCAACGTTCTAAGCCGGTTACATCACCGACGGTTTCGGACACCCTTGCTATAGAGCAGCCCGAATTTGTGGAGATACAAAAATTACCCGCTCAATTTTTAGCCGACCAAGGCATTGATAGTTGGGAAAACTTGAACGATTTGCAGGAATCAGTAGAAAAACTATCTACTTTGAACCAAGAAAGCATCAGTATTTATTTGATTAATCTACGGGGGCTTACCCAAAAAATGAATCAAAATGAATTTCCTGATCCCTTTAACATTTCCCCCATTAAGAGCCGTTTAAAAGTGATTCAAATGCAAGCGGATAAGTGTTTGTATTTCACAAGGCACTATAAAAAAGACTCTCTGTCCATGTCGCTTGTACAACTATACAACCACTACAATGCTTTTGTGGCGCGCATCATAAGTGCTAGTGAAGAGACACAGGCTTTACCTCAATCAAGCACTACAGAAGAAGAGCGTTAGTTGGTTTTTACTAAATGAAAGGAAGGTAGAAGTGCGTTGCAATTCGCTAGGGCTTCTTCAATTTTTTGCGCTTGTTCTTCAAAAGGAGTTCCATCCAAGGGCAATGCAAGAATTTTTTCTAATAGCACTGTCAAATGGGAATCGGCTTCCATGCATTTTTCCAATGCGGTGGCTTTTCGGTTGTCAATAGATGAAATCAAAAGCTGGTCAAAATTAAAGTTGCGAATCACCAAATCATCCAAGCTAATATTCTCTTTTTGCAATTGCCCTAATGTGATTTGAAAAAAGCGGTTGCGTAACAAAGCTTGTTGATTGAAATAGCGTTTGTCTTGGGTGTGATTTGCCACATCAGCAGCTCTGAGATAGGCTAACTTCGCATTTTTGAGGTGCGTTAATAATTGTTCCAATAGACCTAAATAATCACTCTTAACAGACACAATTGTTTGTTTTTTATTAAAGGTATCTATTGTGTCAGCTTGTTTTACTTTTCAGATTTAAATTATATTAACAAATTATTCACTTCGAAAACATAATTAAAATCGTGTTGTAGTTTTTCTGAAGAAATGATGCGTTCTAAAGCAGGCTCCTCAGCAAATTGAGGAGTGGGCAACCCTCTCTTAATTGCTTGCAAAGTATAATAAGCTCTTCTTTTTGGGTGATGGGGGCAAACAGCATTGTATATACCCGTAGGCGTTTCATTTTCTAGAGCTTTTATGAGCACCTGAACAGCATCGGCTTGATCAATAAAGTTGATAGCGCCCTCAGGGTTTGAGATTTTTTTATGTTGCAATTGATTGATGGGGTTTCTGTCGGGGCCAACGAGTCCGCCCAAACGGAAAATTAGGCTAGGCACATTTTGCTTTTGAATAAATTGCTCACATTGTACCAACACTTTTGCGTTTTTGGTGTGGGGCGCTACTTGCGTTTTTTCTGTAATCACTCCGTTTTGAGGACCATAGACTGAGGTAGAACTAGTAAAAATGACTCGTTTGATGTCCGTTTGAGCTATGTGCTTAAAAAGCACTTTTAATATGGATAATAAGGAAAAGCCTGTATTGTTTTGACTAGGGGGTATAAAAATCAATAGTTGATCTAGGGCATCAAAAAAGGTGAGATCTCCTACTATAGTTTTTTCTGTGATACTTAAAGCAAAGGGCTCAACTCCCACGCCCTCACTTCCTTTGGGCCATTTGGTTTTAGAGGCTTTAACGTTTATGTTTTTTTTAAGCAAAGCATGGGCCGCCGCCCTTCCTAGCCAACCAAACCCTAAGATGCCAACAGTCATGTTATAATTTTTCATTATGTAAGAAAACAAGCGATTTTTTATGAATACGTCAAAATAATAACAAAAATAGTTGTAAATTGTAAGTTCAAACCCTTAAAATTTGAAATTATGCCCATAAAAAGTTTTCAAGGAGAACGGGTTCAAAAAAAACGGACCGTACCCAAAAAATTATTAGTTGCCGATATTATGTGTCGAACTTTGGTGGTGTTCAACCCCGAAGATTCCATTCATGAAGTCATGCAACAATTCATCAAAAACCGTATTTCTGGTGGGCCTGTGGTGGACGCTAAGGGCGAACTCATTGGTGTGATTTCAGAAGCGGACTGTATGAAAGAAATTTCAGATAGTCGCTATTTTAATATGCCCATTTTGGATAAAACCGTAGCCCATTTTATGACGAATAAAGTGGATACTATTGACGCAGGACTTAGTGTTTTTGAGGCCGCCGATTTGTTTTCAAAAACAAGCAGAAGGCGTTTTCCAGTGATACAAAACAACCGTTTGGTGGGACAAATTAGCCGTAAGGATGTGGTCATAGCCGCACTCAATATGAAGAGCCAGACATGGGGGGTTAGGTAAAAATAGCTTTTGCCAACCGATAGGTGTTGGCGTGGGCCTCCACAATAATACTAATGTCTTTTGAGTAGCCGCCGCCCATGCTGCATTGTACAGAAATATTATTTTTCCTGCAGCAATCAAACACAAATGCATCTCTTTGTTTACATCCCTCTATGCTAAGGGACAAACGGCCTAGTTTGTCTGTGGCCAACACATCTACTCCGGAGAGATAAAAAATAAAATCGGGGCGCACCTTGTCGATCAATGGCGGTAATGTATTCTTTAATTGGGTTAAATATTTTTCAGTTGAGGTATCGTCTTCCAAGGCTATGTCCAAATCACTTTCTTCTTTTTTAAACGGAAAGTTTTTAGCACCATGCATTGAAAATGTAAACACCTGTGGGTTATGATTGAAAATGGATGCTGTTCCATTGCCTTGATGCACATCCAAATCTATAATTAAAATGCGCTGGGCTAGGCCTTTATCCAAAAGATATTGAGCGGCAATAGCCTGATCATTTAGTAAACAAAATGCCTCACCACGGTGGGCATAGGCATGATGTGTTCCTCCGGCAATGTTCAATGCAATTCTTGTTTCTAAAGCCATCACACTACCTTGCAATGTACCCCCCGCAATTATTAACTCTCTTTCCACCAATGCTGCGCTTAGAGGAAATCCAATTTTTCGAATTTCGCTACGATCTAACTCAAGCTGTAACAACCTTTTAACATAGTTGGGATGATGCACCCTTTGCACTACCTCAAGAGGAGCTTTTTGCGGCTGAAAAAAGTCATCGGCTTGTGCGGTTCCCTCCAAGCGTAATTGGGTGGGCAGTAAATCATACTTTTCCATGGGAAACCGATGCCCTTCAGGTAGGGGCAACGCATAACAAGAATCATAGGCAATGGGTAAAAGCACTTAGGAAACTTTTGTGCCTGGATCTAAAGGACTTTCTGGACTTACAAACACCAATTTTCCTTTTGCATCTTCGCCCAAGAGCAACATGCCTTGACTTTCCACACCACGTATTTTCCGCGGAGCTAAATTAGCGAGGTATAATACTTGCTTACCCACAATTTGATCGGGGGTAAAGGAACCTGCAATTCCAGAAACCACAGTAGCTTCTTTACCGCCAACGTTCAATGAGATTTGCAATAACTTGTCTGTTTTGGGAACGGCTGTTGCAGCCGTAATTGTCGCAATTTGCAAATCCATAGCCAAAAACTGGTCAAATGTAATGGGTTCTTTTTCTGGTGTGGCTGGTATTTCTGTGCTAGATTGCGTGGACATAGTATTTAATTTTTCGCGTTGTGCATCTATGGTTTCGTTCTCTATTTTTTCAAAGAGTAGTGTGGCGGCTTCCAAGGTATGCCCTTCGGGCAAATAGGTTTTTTTGGTAATGCTATCCCAATGAAATGCTGCCGTTAGGTTTAGCAAATGTTGTAATTTTTTAGCTGTAAAAGGTAAAATGGGTTCGCTCACCACAGCTAAAGCGCTGGCCACTTGAAGAGCAACATACATTATGGTAGGGACGCGTTCAGGATTTTCTTTTATTAATTTCCACGGTTCAGCATCTGCAAGATATTTATTTCCCAATCGCGCCAATTGCATCATTTCATGGCAAGCATCACGAAATTTATAGCGTTCTATAGCTTGGCCAATGCGCTCTGGAAATTGCGCCACTTCGTCTAGCGCTTCTTGATCGGAGGGCAAGAGTTTGCCCATAGCAGGAACTTTACCCTGATAATATTTATGGGTGAGCACCACAACACGATTGATAAAATTACCAAAAATGGCAACTAATTCGTTGTTGTTGCGGGCCTGAAATTCACTCCATGTAAAATCGTTGTCTTTATTTTCTGGTGCGTTGGCGGCCAACACATAGCGTAAGACATCTTGTTTTCCTGGGAAATCTTCCAAATATTCATGAAGCCAAACAGCCCAGTTTCTTGAGGTAGAAATTTTTTGCCCCTCCAAATTCAAAAACTCGTTTGCAGGAACGTTTTGAGGTAAGATGTAATCACCGTGAGCTTTAAGCACCACCGGAAAAATAATGCAGTGAAAAACAATATTGTCTTTTCCTATAAAATGAACCAATTGGGTGTTGGGATCTTGCCAAAAAGGTTTCCAATCTTTTCCTTCACGTGCGGCCCATTCTTTGGTTGAGGAAATGTAGCCAATGGGGGCGTCAAACCAAACATACAACACTTTGCCCTCGGCATCTTCCGCGGGCACAGGAATGCCCCATTCCAAATCGCGCGTTACGGCTCTGGCGGCCAAACCATTGTCTACCCATGATTTTACTTGACCATATACATTGGGTTTCCAATCTTTTTGATGGCCTTCTAAAATCCATTCTCGAATAAAAGGTTCAAATCGGTCTAACGGCAAATACCAATGAGTGGTTTTGCGCAAAACCGGTTGACTGCCACTGAGGGTTGACACTGGGTTTTTTAATTCGGTGGGACTTAAGGCACTGCCACAAGATTCGCATTGGTCGCCATAGGCTTCGGTATGATTACACACCGGACAAGTACCCGTCACAAATCGATCGGCCAAAAACTGCTGCGCTGTTTCATCATAAAGCTGGACCGAATTTTTTTTGATAAAAATGTCTTTCTCTAAAAGGGTTTTAAATATTTCTTGTGCCGTATCATAGTGCACGGCTCTGGAGGTTCTGGAATAGTTGTCAAAAGCAATACCAAAGGTTTCGAAGGACTGTCGAATGAGGGAATCATATTGATCAATAATCTCCTTAGGACTTTTACCTTCTTTTTTGGCTTTAATGGCAATAGCCACGCCGTGTTCATCGCTTCCACAAATGAAGGCCACTTCGCGTCCCTTAAGTCTTAAATAGCGCGTATAAATATCGGCTGGTACATAAACCCCAGCCAAATGGCCAATATGCAAGGGCCCATTGGTGTAAGGTAATGCCGCAGTGACAGTATATCTTTTGGGTTGCTTCATCAAAAATTTTTCCAAAAATAGTCATTTTCCTAAGGATATGGATTGCTTACTTCTTAACTTTAATGTGCACAAATTCTTATCCTAATGAGTAAACCCTATGATTTTGGTAAAGCAGCCGAAAACCGTGCGGCTCAATTTCTTCAAGAAAAGGGATATACCGTTTTGACTAGAAATTTTCGTTATCTCAAAGCCGAAATAGACCTTATTGCTCGCAAAGAAAATACATTGTCAATAGTAGAGGTTAAGGCCCGAACATCGTCTTATTTTGGTGCCCCAGAATCCTTTGTGAGTAAAAAGAAAATGAACCTTTTAATACAAGCCGCCGACTATTATGTGCAGAATCGAAACCTTGATGTAGACGTTCGTTTTGATATTATTGCAATACTATTTCACATGGGAAAATGGAAAATCAAACATATCAAGGATGCATTTTACCCTTTCGCTTAAAGTTTAATATTTAACAAAATGTTTTATAATTGCTATTTTTGTGAAAATTTTTCAAAATGCGTACCATTGCTTCAGAGGTTACGGCCTACATAAAAACAAAACCTTTTTTATCCACAGCGCTTTCTCAAGGCATTATCAATCTAACTTCTTTGGCGCGAGAAATTCAACCTGAAATAGAAAAAAACCTTAGGAAACCCGCCAAAAGTGGCGCCATAGTGATGGCTTTAAAACGGATTTCGGATAATTTAGAATTTATCTCAACACATAAAATTGTGGGTGTACTTAAAAATTTAGGAGACATCACGGTGCGCTCTTCTTTAGTAGATTATAGTTTTGCTAATTCAGACACGTTGCTTTATTCTCAAGCCAAATTATTGGGCGCCATAGAAAACCGCAAAGATGTTTTTTATACATCTTCTCGTGGGGTGAGTGAATCCAATATTATTGTGAGCGCTAATATTTCAGATTTGGTGGGGCAATTTTTTTCTAAAGAACTATGCAACAGTAAGCTGGAAAATCGTTCCTCCATCACGGTTCAGTTGCCCACAGAAAATATAACCATTCCAGGAATCTACTACTTTATTTTTCAGCGCCTATCATGGGAAGGAGTCAATTTAAATGAGGTGATTTCCACTTCCAATGAATTCACCATTTTAATGGATGAAAGCCAGGTGAACACCGCTTTTGAAGTCATTAAGAATCTGAAGAAACTGTAGGCACTAATAAAGGGTTCAGCTTCTGGATAATCGCCTCAACAGAAGGTATCCCGTCTAACACCAAAAGCAATTTAACCCCACTGGCAGATTGTTTTTCCTTCAGTGTCATTTGTTGTTGCCCTTGCACTTGTTGTAGCATATAAGTAAATTGTGTACTGTTGTAGAAAGCACTTTCAGGCTTATTGATAAAATAACCCAATCCCTTTTGTTTTTTCAACACCAAACGCTCCATGCCCAAGCGTTGTGCGAGCCATTTTAATTGCACACTTTTCAATAAGGCTTCAGTCTCTTCGGGCAACTTTCCAAAGCGATCTTGCAATTGTGCTCGAAACGCATCCAAGGCTTCAGCGGTTTTAATTTTGCTTAACGCCTGATAAAGGTTTAAACGTTCACTCACAATATTAACATAATGTTCGGGAATATATAATTCTAAATCGGTGTCAATTTGGACATCATTCACAAAGTTTTTGATTTCCTCGCCAACCGATTTATAGAGTGATTGGAATTCATTTTCTTTTAATTCATCAATGGCTTCTTGCAATATTTTTTGATAGGTTTCAAAGCCCATGTCATTAATAAAGCCACTTTGCTCTCCCCCTAACAAATCGCCGGCCCCTCTAATTTCTAAATCTTTCATGGCAATGTGTAAACCCGATCCTAATTCGGCATATTGCGCAATAGCTTTAATGCGTTTTTGTGCATCTGCATTCATTTTGCTCAGGGGCGGAGTCATAAAATAACAAAAGGCCTTTTTGTTGCTGCGCCCCACACGGCCCCGCATTTGATGCAAATCACTTAAGCCAAATTGATGCGCGTTATTAATAAAAATTGTGTTGGCATTAGGCACATCCAATCCATTTTCAATTATGGTGGTGGCCACCAATACATCATAGCGCCCTTCCATAAAATCCAAAAGAATTTGCTCCAATTTGCGACCGTCTAATTGCCCGTGTCCAATGGCAATGCGGGCATCGGGCACCATGCGTTGCAAGAGACCGGCCACTTCTTGAATGTTCTCTACTCGATTGTGGATAAAAAACACCTGTCCACCACGTTGAATTTCATACAAAACCCCGTCTCGAATCAGGGTTTCGCTAAACCGAACCACTTCACTTTCTATGGGGTAGCGATTGGCTGGCGGGGTGGCTATAACAGACAAGTCGCGTGCGGCCATCAAACTAAATTGAAGGGTTCTTGGAATGGGAGTTGCCGTGAGGGTTAAGACATCCACATTGGTTTTTAATGCCCTTAATTTTTCCTTAACTGCCACTCCAAATTTTTGTTCTTCGTCTACTATGAGCAACCCTAAGTCTTTAAACATCAAGTTTTTATTTACCAATTGGTGGGTGCCAATCAAGACGTCAATTTTGCCTTCTGCGGTGTCTTGATAAATTTGTGTTTTGTCTTTGGTAGATCGAAAGCGATTGAGATAGTCTACCCGAACGGGCAATTGTTCCAAGCGTTTAGAAAATGTTTTAAAATGCTGAAATGCCAAAATGGTGGTGGGCACCAAAACGGCCACTTGCTTGCTGTTGTCCACGGCTTTAAAGGCCGCCCGAATGGCCACTTCAGTTTTGCCAAAACCCACATCACCACAAATGAGCCGATCCATGGGGTGTTCGGATTCCATATCGGCTTTCACAGCTTGGGTTGCCTTGAGTTGATCGGGGGTGTCTTCAAATAAAAAACTCGATTCCAATTCGAGTTGTAAATAACTATCGGGTGCAAAAGCAAAACCAATTTTTTGGCGGCGCTTGGCATAGAGTTGAATTAAGTTAAAGGCGATTTCTTTAACCTTACTTTTTGTTTTTTGTTTGAGGGCTTTCCATGCCTTAGAACCCAATTTGTGCAATTTAGGCACAGTGCCGTCTTTGCCATTGTATTTGCTTATTTTATGTAGGGCATGAATGCTTAAATACAAAATGTCGCGCGCACCATAGATGAGCTTGATGGCTTCTTGCAGACGCCCTTCCACTTCAATGCGTTGCAATCCTCCAAAACGACCGATACCGTGATCTATATGGGTCACAAAATCGCCCACCTCCATTTGGGTAAGTTGTTTTAGGCTTAAACTTTGTCGTTTTGTTTTATCCGACCGTAAGTTGTATTTGTGATAGCGTTCAAAAATTTGGTGATCGGCGAAACAAGCCACTTTAGCCTCTACATCTTCAAACCCTTGATAGATTGGAAATGGAGCAGTTTGATAATGCACGGTCTCTTCCATGACTTCAAAAATGTCATGAAAACGTTGGGCTTGGGCGCTACTAGTGCAATATAGAATATTGCGGTATCCTTGCTGGTTGTTTTCGTTTAGGTGGGTGCGCAACAAATCAAATTTTTTATGAAACGCTGGTTGTGGACTTTGTTTGATTTGGAGTTGAGTGGTTGCTGGTAACAGCTCTGAGCGTTGGAGGTGTAGCACACTTTTTTGCTTGGCTCCAGCCACCCATTCAGCTTTTGAAACATAAAGTGTTTGGGGTGGGTGTTGGGTGGTTTCACCCAATTTTTTATAGGCCTCCTTTGCTTTTTCATATTGGGTTTCAATAGCGGCAGCGGTGAGGTCAAAATCTTCCATCACAAAAGCTGTAGCGTCTGGAAAAAAATCAAACACTGTTTTGCGTTTATCTGTGAAAGTTACGGTGGAGGTATTGGGAAGTAAAGCAATACTATCAAAATTGTGGAGCGCCCGTTGGGTTTCAATGTCAAAAGTACAAAGCCGCTCAATGGTTTCATCAAAAAACTCGATACGATAGGGGTGTTGATAGGCAAAAGAAAAAACATCTATAATGCCGCCACGCACGGCAAATTCGCCGGGGGCTGTCACAAAATCAACTCGTTCAAAGCCCATGTCAAACAACGATTCATTCACAAACTGTAAAGACAACACATCTTCTTTTTTTATAGTGAAAGTGTTTTGATGCAAGGTGCGCTGGGAAATAATCTTCTCAAAAACCGCTTTGGGATAGGTCACCACCAAACGGGCTTTGTTTGCATGCGTCACTTTGTTCAACACTTCTGAGCGCAACAACACATTGGCATTTTCATTGTTTTGTGGTGCATAAGGTGCGCGATAACTCGCCGGGAAAAACAATACCGCTTGGGGGGAAAGCAAGCGTTCCAAGTCGTTGAGATAATAGGCCGCATGTTCTGCATTTTGAGCCACCAAAACCACAAAGTGTTGGTTTTTTTGAAAGGCCGCAGCCAATCGAAAACTCAAGCCAGACCCCACAAACCCTTTAGCACGGGTAATTGTTGCCTGAGAAAGGGCTGTTGCTAGCGCTTTTTGAGAAGGTAAAGAATGAAAGACGGCTAACGGATCGATAGCTGTTTTTTTTTTGGTAAATATAAAAGATTCGTGATTATGAATGGTTGTATCTAAGATAAAGAATAAGTCCCTTTTATTTCGTTTGTACCATGGCCACTACTTCCTTTGGTGTACAAACATATACGGTATCTTTTTGAGTGGGTTTAAGTAGGTGCAAGCCCGTAAAGGAACCAAAGGCAGGGAGGATCATTTTTTTGGTGGTTTGAAAAAAACAAGGCAGTTTGAGTTGTTGTAAGCCATTTCCTCTCAGCTTCACCCCCGGGTGCACATGTCCACAAAACACAAAATGTTTTTCTTTTTCGGTGGGAAAATGCGCAAAGTGAAAAGGTCCTTCTTCCCAATGATTTGCCATCTTTATGCCTAAGCGGTTAAAATTTGAAGCAGGAATCACATCGTGATTGCCTTCCACCAAAATCATTTCAATTTTTTGTTTATTGATCCAAGCCTCAAACAAATGCCATTCGTTGTTTTGATAGCTATGAAAGAGATCGCCTAAAAACAGCAAGCGTTGTGGGGGCATAAGTTGCAAAAGAATCTCCATTTTTTCATAAAAAGCCCCTTCGGCTTTGCGGGGCACAGCCACTCCATTTTTTCTAAAATGTGCCACCTTGCCTAAATGCACATCGGCTAACAACCACGTTTCGGTTTCTTGCCAAAATATTGCCCCTGTGGGATGCAATAAAAAGTGTTGTTCTAAAATAACAATTTCTTTCATCGGGCTGCTTTTTCTAATTGAAGATACATTTTTTTGATGCGGTCTTCCACGCTTTCAGAAGAGAGTTTGGAGCGTATTCGATCAGTAATGATTGGAAAAGAAAAAGGGGTGGGTTGGCTGCAGTTGCGCCACACCAAGTTTTTCTTTTCAAGTTGCTCCAACACTTGGGTGAGCCGCCCACGTTCCATGCCATGATCCAGGGTTTCTTCTAGGGCCTGTTGATAGAGTAAATTATCGGGTTCATAATCTTTAAATACCTCATAAAACAATTGTGAACCCGATTGCAAATGTTTGGCTTTAATCGGTTTGTTGGGAAAACCTTGAAACACCAAACCTGAGATTACTGCGATGTCACGAAATCGGCGGCGTGCCATTTCAGAAATATTGATGCTTTTTTGAAGGTCTTCCAACAAATGGTTTGTTGTAAACAAATTGTTATCTAACACAGCCTGTGGGTCAAAAGCCTGATCGGATAGTAATTCAAACCCATAATCATTAAAAGCCATCGTAAAACTTATGGGTTGCCACAAACTGATGCGATAGGCCATTAAACTGGCAAGGGCCTCATGTATAGCATAGCCTTCAAAAGGATAAAAAACAGTGTGGAAACCTTCGCGGGTTTCAAAGCGTTCAATAAGCAATTGATGAGGCTGGGGCAAGATAGATTCTTTTTGTTGTTGTTCGAAAATGGGCTGTAGGGCTTTAAATTCTGGGCTGCTATTTTTTTCTGCCTCAAAAAGGGTGTTTTTAAGTAATGCACTTAAATGGGCACTAAAGCTCATGCGGCCACCCATCCAAGCCGGAATACGCGCTTTTTTTGATTTGGATTTTCGTACAATCACTTCCATATTGTGAATGCGAATGAGTTCTAGATGACGGCCAGAAAACGTAAACACTTCTCCTGGTTTTAATTTGGAAACAAACCATTCTTCTATGGTGCCCAAATGCCCTCCTTTTTGATAGCGCACCTGCAGTTGCGCATCATTCACGATGGTGCCCATTGATAAACGATGACGCATGGCAATACTTTTATTTAATACTTTAAGTGACCCGTCTTCTAGCACACTCACTTTTTTATATTCATCGTAATGCTCTAAACTTTGGCTGCCACGGATTAAAAAATTTAATAACCATTGCCATTTTTCTTTTTCCAGCGTTTGAAAACAAAACGTATTTTGTACAATGGAGAATAATACCTTAGGCTGAAAGCCAGAACCCACGGCCAAGGTCATCATAAATTGAAGGAGTACATCATAGGAATTTAAATACGGAATACGGTCTTCAATTTGTTGTTCGGCAATGCCTTTTTGCAAAGCTACCGACTCGATCAACTCCATGGCGTGGGTGGGCAAAAAATGGATGGTGCTTTTCGCTTTGGGTTGATGCCCACTGCGTCCTGCTCGTTGAATAAAGCGCCCCACCCCCTTGGGACTGCCCACTTGAACACAATTTTCTACAGGGCTAAAATCAACACCCAAATCTAAACTGGAGGTGCACACCACCACTTTAAGTGTATTGTTGCGCAAGGCGTCTTCTACCCACAAACGAATTTTTTTATCGATACTCCCGTGATGCATAGCGATATTTCCAGCCAAGTCAGGATTGGCCTCAAGCAAAGCATGAAACCATAATTCACATTGTGCTCGGGTGTTGGTGAAAACCAACGTGCTTTGGTGCTTCTTAATCAATTGGAGTACTTGTGGCAGAAGATATAAACCTAAATGACCGCGCCATGGAAAACGTTCCATGGTTTTGGGCATTAATGAACGCACACTAATTTTTTTACTGATTTTCGCCTTAATCACGGCGTAATTTTTGGTGTGTCCCAACAATATTTGGCGCGCCAAATCGGGATTGCCTATGGTGGCTGAAATTCCCCAAACCTGTAGTTGAGGTAAAAAAGAGCGCAAATAAGCCAAAGCTAATTCTACTTGCACCCCCCTTTTAGTGCCCAGCAACTCATGCCATTCATCCACCACCACTACTTTTAGTTGTTTAAAAAAATTTTGATGGGCTTTGGTGCTTAACAATACATGGAGGCTTTCAGGAGTAGTCACCAATCCAAATGGAGGATTGCGTTTTTGTTGAGCGCGCTGGCTTTGGGGGGTGTCTCCTGTTCGCAGCCCTACTGCTGTGCCGGGGAGCAAGTCGGTATTCATTTTTTGTGTGGCTTGTTGAATTTCAACTGCCAAGGCACGCAGTGGAGTAATCCAAAGGGCAAAAAGCCCGTTTGTTAGGGGTTGTTTTTGTTGAGCAGCATGCACAACACCACCCCAAAGCGCATAGGTTTTTCCACTGCCAGTGGGGGCGTGCAGCATTCCGTTTTTGCCTTTTGCAAAAGCCTTCCAACATTCCTTTTGAAAAGTTTGAGGACGCCAGCCTTGTGCATCAAACCATTGCTCAAGAGTTTTCATGGGAGCAATTGTTTAAGATCTTCTAAACTATTGGCTTCGGCACTTTTTTTATCGTGTCGCCAACGCAAAATTCTAGGAAAGCGAACAGCCACTCCACTTTTATGTCGTGGTGAAGGTGCCAAACCTTCAAACGCAATTTCAAAAACCAATTCTGGTTTAACTTGTCTAACAGGTCCAAAACGATCCAATGTGTTTTGTTTGACAAATCGATCAACTTCTTTAATTTCGGCATCGGTCAAGCCAGAATAGGCTTTTGCAAAAGTCACCAATTGATTTTCTTCCCACAGGCCAAAGGTATAATCGCTGTATAGGTTTGTGCGTCGACCATGCCCTCGCATGGCATAGGTTAAGACGGCATCTATGGTTTTGGGGTCCGATTTCCATTTCCACCAAAGCCCTTTTTTTCGTCCCACGGCATAGGGTGCATCTTTGTGTTTAAGCATCAAACCTTCGCTGCGTTTTGCTTTGGCTCGATCTCGTTCCCGTGCTACTTTTTCCCAAGACGAAAAGGTCAACACTTCAGAAAGCAACAAAGGCACATCGGCTCCTTTGTGTTTTTGAAACAGATCGTATAAAAGCTTTTGCCGTTTGATTAGTGGTAATGATCGTATGTCTTTTCCTTCCCATTCTAGAAGATCATAGAGTATTATGACAATAGGAATGTCTTTTTGTAATTTTTGAGAAATTATTTTGCGACCAATGCGTTTTTGGAGTTCATTAAAGTGGCCAATAGTGTTGTTTTTGTATGGAATCAACTCTCCATCTAGCACCGTTCCTTCAGGGAGGAGGGTGGTCAAACAATCTAACTCTGGAAACTTATCGGTGATTAATTCTTCTCCTCGACTCCATAAAAAGTGTTTACCACCGCGCACAATCAGTTGAGCACGCATGCCATCCCATTTGTGTTCTACCCGCCAATGGGTCACGTTTTCTTTTTGTTGAAAACCTTCTTCCAAGGCATAGGCGAGAAAAAAGGGATAGGGTTGGGCTATTTGATCTTCCGAATTGGGTTCTAGAATGAGTTGCTCAAAAGTGGTTTGTTCTGGGGTCCATTGTCCCATGAGCCGATGGGCCAAAATATTTTCATCAATTTGCACCGCTTTAGACAAAGCTCTAGTCATCAGTTTTTGGCTGATGCCAATACGAAAGCTTCCGGTTAAGATTTTATTAAACACAAAACGCTCAAAGTGATTAAAACCTTGCCATCGTTTTAAGATATATGCTTTTTTTTCTTCCTCTATTTTTGGTTTAAGTTCAATGATTTCTGCAATACATTGATGTAAGGGGGGTACGTTCTTCTGTTTTTTTTGTTTCACCAACAAGGCGATGGTTTCAGCTAAATCGCCCACAATGTGATAGGCCTCTTCAAAAAGCCATTCGGGCAATTGTGCTTCTTCAGCCGCCCATATTCTTAAGAGTGTTGTGGTCACGGGGCGTTTAGGGCGCCGATGAGAAAGCAAAGCCACCGCCCAAAGCGCATCTTTTTTTGGAGCCGATTTAAAATAATGGGTCAACGCCGCTACTTTTTCGTTCGTTTTATTGGTGCTATCAAGCGTTTCAATTAAGTCAGCAAATCGTCTCATTCGGCAGCGTTGGTTTCGAGAGCTTCGCCTTCATATTGTGTTTTTTCTGTGCGAGCGTTCCAGCCTTTTTCTTTTAAGTATTGCGCAAACAGATCGGTATAGCCGTGTGTGGTAATCACGTTTTCACAGCCCGTAGCTTTAATGGCCGAAAGCAAACCGGGCCAATCGGCGTGGTCTGATATCACAAAGGCACGATCAACCGCTCGTCTTCTTCGCGCTCCGCGCAAAGCCATCCAACCGGAGGCATAGGCTGTTGAGAGTGTGCCCAATTTTTTAAGCCATGCACTGCCTAAAACGGCCGGGGGTGCTAGCACCAAATGCCCTTCAATGTCTTTCTTTGAAGTGTCTTTAGTGATTAATTCTGTTGCTGGAAAATCCACAAAAGAACGCAAGACTTGAGTCATATTTTCAGTAGCGCTATGGGTATAAATTTTACCAATAGAGGGATCAAGATGTTTTAAAAGGCGTTGAATTTTTCCTAATGAATAACCCATTAATAAGCTCGTTTTATGTTCGGCTCGGTTTTGGGCCCACCATTGATTGATTTGGTTGTGTATGTTGTCGGGTGTTTCCCATTGAAAAACCGGTAAACCAAAGGTACATTCTGTGATAAAGGTATGGCATGGCACTACTTCGAAAGGGGTAGAAATATGATCTACTTGAGTTTTATAATCGCCTGTGAATACCCAAATTTCGCCTTTGTAGGCCACCCTGATTTGCGATGAGCCGGGCACATGTCCGGCCGGGTGCAAGGAAAATTGAACTCCATTGATCGTAAAGGTTTCGCCATATTTTTTACCGCTCACCGAAATCTTACCCAGCCGGTGTTGCATGATGGGCACATTAATATGATGGGTAATATAGTGCTTGCTTCCCCAACGTGCATGATCGGAATGACCGTGAGAAATGAGGGCTTTATCGACTCCCCGCCAAGGGTCTAGATACACATCGGCTTTGGCGCAATAAATTCCTTTGGAAGTAAATTCCAGCAACGGCATTTTTTCTTTTTCTTTTTTAGGAAAGGTACAAAAATGCTATTAAACCTCGGTTTTTATTGATGGTTAATAACTCGGGATAACTCCATTTTTTCTCTTAGAGGGAATTGAATATTTTCGTTTTGATGTATTTAATTTTTGATACCGAAACCACCGGTCTTCCCAAACGTTGGGATGCCCCTTTGAACGACAGTGAAAACTGGCCACGATGTATTCAAATTGCATGGCAAATTCACGATGAGGCTGGACAATTGGTGGCGCATGAAGATTATTTAATTCAACCCAATGGGTTTACTATTCCGTTTGAATCGGAACAAGTGCACGGTATATCAACGCGCTTAGCTGATACAAATGGGGTTGATTTAGTTACTGTTTTAGAAAAATTTGCTGCCGCAATAGATCAGGTTTCTTTTGTGGTAGGCCACAATGTTTCCTTTGATCGAAACATAATGGGTGCCGAATTTTTACGTTCGGGACTAACAGATGCTTTAGACCAAAAGCCAGTGGTTGACACTTGTACAGAAGAAACAGCATTGCTATGTCAGTTGCCTGGAGGAAGAGGAGGTAAATTTAAATTGCCAACCCTCTCTGAGCTCTATTCGTTCCTTTTTCAATCTTCTTTTGCCGAAGCGCACAACGCTACTGCTGATGTAGAAGCCACAGCGCGTGTCTTTTTGGAATTGCTACGTAAAGATTTGATACACCCCTCAGCCTTTGTAAAAGCAATGCACACTACTGAAGCCATAAAGGGGCTTGATGCTGCTTTTGAATTGGTGGGTTTAACACATCAAAACCTCAAAGCTGCATCAGAAAAATTAGAAAACCAAGCCGCACCAAAAACCGATATAACCCCGCCCAAAGTAGTCTCTGCTGAAACTATTGCAACGCCTGTTTCTTTTGTTCATTTGCACAATCACTCCCAATTTTCTGTGCTTCAGGCCACTTCACGGGTTAACCAATTGGTGGAGGCTGCAGCAAAACACAACATGCCGGCCGTGGCCCTTACGGATCACGCCAATTTGATGGGTGCATTCCATTTTATTAAGGCCGTGGAAGGATATAATAAAGAGCAGCCCACAGAAAAGCATATTAAACCCATAATTGGTTGTGAGTTTTATGTGTGTGAAAATCATAAAGACAAAACCCGACGGGATGACGGCTATCAAATTGTGTTTTTAGCTAAAAATAAACAAGGCTATCACCACTTAGCAAAAATGTCTTCCATTGCCTATGTGGATGGGTTTTATTATGTCCCTCGTATTGACCGTGCCGTGGTAGAACAATATAAGGAACACCTTATTGTGCTTACTGGAAACACCTATGGAGAAGTGCCCTCAAAAATTTTAAATGTGGGCGATCGCCAAGCAGAAGAGGCGCTGCAATGGTGGCACAGTCAATTTGGAGAGGATCTCTACATTGAACTTATGCGGCATGGCGAAACCGGAGAAGACCGTGCCAATGCTGTTTTATTGCGTTTGGCAAAAAACCACAACATACCTGTTGTGGCAACCAATAACACCTATTATGTGCAAAAAGAAGAGGCCAATGCACATGACATTTTGCTTTGTGTGAAAGAGGGTGAAAAACAAGCTACCCCCATTGGAAAAGGGAGGGGCTATCGCTATGGATTTCCCAATCAGGAATATTATTTTAAATCGCCTTTAGAAATGCATGAGTTGTTTCGCGACCTGCCAGAAGCGCTCTTAAATACCGAAAAAATTGTCTCAAAAGTGGAAGCGTTTTCTTTAGCTCGTGAGGTGTTGTTGCCCAAATTTGCTATACCCGAAGCTTTTTTAGATCAAGCCACTGCTGAGGATAAAGATGGGGAAAACGCTTACTTGCGGCATTTAACCTACCAAGGGGCTGAAGCCCGTTATGAAACCCTCACGCCTGAAATTAAAGACCGAATTGATTTTGAGTTAGAGGTGATTGCTAACACGGGATATCCGGGTTATTTTTTGATTGTACAAGATTTTATTGCTGCTGCTAGAGAAATGGGTGTTTCTGTGGGTCCAGGGCGGGGCTCTGCCGCAGGTTCGGTGGTGGCTTATTGTTTAAAAATTACCAATATAGATCCCATTGCTTACGACTTGCTTTTTGAGCGTTTTTTGAATCCCGATCGTGTGAGTATGCCCGATATTGATATTGATTTTGACGATGAGGGACGGGGCAAAGTGATGGACTATGTGATTGAAAAATATGGTGCCAACCAAGTGGCGCAGATTATTACATATGGAACTATGGCGGCCAAATCATCCATTAGAGATACGGCTCGGGTGTTGGATTTGTCTTTGGGTGAAGCCGATCGATTGGCCAAACTGTTGCCTAACATTCGGTTGAATAAAATTTTCTCTTCTTCCGAAAATGAATTAAAAGAGAAACTACGCGTAGACGAATTTTCCAGGGTACAAGAAATTAAGGCGATTGCCGAAGAAGATTCACTCTCTGGACAAACCATCCAACAAGCCAAAGTGTTAGAGGGGTCGTTGCGCAATACAGGAACTCATGCTTGTGGCGTAATCATTACGCCTGATGACATTACCCAATTTGTGCCCATTGCCACTGCCAAGGATTCCGATTTAAATGTGACACAATTTGACAACTCGGTGGTAGAAGATGCAGGGTTGTTGAAAATGGACTTTTTAGGGTTAAAAACCTTAACCCTAATAAAAGATACTGTTCAGCTGGTTCAATATATTCATGGGGTTGCATTAGATCCGGATACTTTTCCTTTGGATGATGAAAAAACCTATCAACTTTTTCAACGGGGAGATACGGTAGGTGTTTTTCAATACGAATCTGCGGGGATGCAGAAATATTTAAAAGATTTAAAACCTACCGTTTTTGCCGATCTCATTGCGATGAATGCTTTATATCGCCCTGGGCCTTTGGAGTATATCCCCAGCTTTGTGGCCCGAAAAAATGGGGAAGAAGCCATCGCCTATGATTTGCCCGAAATGGAAGAGTTTTTAAAAGAAACGTATGGCATTACGGTCTATCAAGAACAGGTGATGTTGCTCTCCCAAAAACTTGCTGGCTTTAGTAAAGGCGATGCCGATGTGTTGCGTAAAGCCATGGGGAAAAAGATTTTCGCTTTAATCGAAAAACTAAAACCACAATTTATTGAAGGGGGAAAAAAGAAGGGCCATCCAGAAGAAAACCTAGAAAAAATATGGCGCGATTGGGAGGCTTTTGCAGCGTATGCCTTTAACAAATCGCACTCTACTTGTTATGCCTGGATTGGCTATCAAACGGCCTATTTAAAGGCGCATTATCCTGCGGAATATATGGCAGCAGTGTTGTCTAATAATATGAACGATATTAAACAGGTCACCTTTTTTATGGAAGAATGCCGGCGTATGGGCTTGTCGGTTTTGGGGCCTGACGTGAATGAGAGTTTTTATAAGTTTACCGTAAACAAAAAAGGGGCCATACGTTTTGGTATGGGTGCTATAAAAGGAGTGGGTCAAGGTGCTGTGGCTACCATCATAGAAAATCGGGAAGAAGAAAAATATGAATCTATTTTTGATTTGGTGAAGCGCATAGA
>CAZTYX010000004.1:0-44297 GCA_964617385.1 uncultured Flavobacteriaceae bacterium
CGGAAAAATGAACGAACGTTCCTACCGAGGTGCTGCCGTTATTGAGTTGATTCATACAGCCACTTTGGTGCATGATGATGTGGTGGATGAAAGCTATAAAAGAAGGGGCTTTTTTTCTTTAAATGCCCTTTGGAAAAATAAAATTGCTGTTTTGGTGGGTGATTATTTATTGTCTAAAGGCCTCTTGTTGTCTATAGAAAATGAAGATTTTGACCTGTTAAAAATCATATCGGTGGCCGTGCGCGAAATGAGTCAAGGGGAATTACTACAAATCGAAAAGGCGCGGAATCTCAATATTACAGAAGCGGTATATTATGATATTATCCGTCAAAAAACAGCAGCTTTGCTGGCCTCCTGTTGTGCTATGGGAGCGCAATCTGTGGGTGCTTCTGAAGAAGATGTTTCCAAAATGCATGAATTTGGAGAACGCATAGGTATGGCTTTTCAAATTAAAGATGATTTGTTTGATTATGGCACTCAAAACATAGGAAAGCCTACAGGTATTGACATCAAAGAACAAAAAATGACCTTACCACTCATTTATACCCTTAACAATGTGTCTAAAGATGATCGCCAATGGTTAATTAACTCGATTAAAAATCATAACCGAGATAAAAAACGAGTAAAGGCAGTTATCGAAAAGGTCAAATCGGTAGGTGGCTTAAAATATGCCCTAAAAAAAATGGAAGCATATCGTAAAGAAGCCTTATTGATTTTGGATCCATTTCCTGATAATGAATACAAAGAGGCGCTCACCCTAATGGTCAATTATGTGATTGAACGAAAAATTTGAGTAGCCCCATAAGCCAACAAATTAAATTTTTTTATTTTCATACCAAAAGGTATTTTGATCAGTAGAACAACCATAGATGAAGTGTATCAAACCGCTCGTGTAGAGGAGGTGATAGGGGATTTTGTGGCTTTAAAAAAAGCAGGATCGAATTACAAAGGGTTGAGTCCATTTTCACAGGAGCGAACGCCCAGCTTTATGGTTTCTCCCGTAAAACAGATTTGGAAAGATTTTAGTAGTGGCAAAGGGGGCAATGTGGTTGCTTTTTTGATGGAGCACGAGCATTTTACCTATCCAGAAGCCATTCGTTATTTGGCTAAGAAATACAACATCGAGATTGAAGAAACGGTTCAAACCGAGGCGCAAAAAGAAGAAGCTAATCTTAAAGAAAGTTTGTTTCTCGTTTCTCAATTCGCCCAAGAATATTTTGAAAAAAATCTAACTGATTCAGAAGAAGGCAGAGCCATCGGAAAAACCTATTTTGAGTCTAGAGGGTTTACGGCAGCCACCATAAAACATTTTGCGCTTGGCTATGCCTTAGAAGAAAAAACAGCCTTTTATGAGGCGGCAAAAAAAGCAGGCTATAATGAAGATTTTTTAGAAAAAAGCGGACTCATCATTTCCAATGAACGCGGTGCTATAGATCGTTTTAGAGCACGTGTGATGTTTCCTATCCGAAGTATGGCGGGGCGGGTGCAAGGCTTTGGAGGAAGAATTCTCTCAAAAAACACCAAAACTGCTAAATACCTCAATTCACCCGAAAGTGAGATTTATTATAAAAGCAAAGTGCTTTATGGTATATATGAAGCCAAACAGGCCATTGCAAGAAAAGATTTGGCTTATTTGGTGGAAGGCTATACAGACGTGATACAAATGCACCAAAGTGGGGTGGAAAATGTGGTGGCTTCTTCTGGCACCGCTTTAACCTCAGACCAAATTCGAATGATTCGGCGTTTGACTCAAAATTTGGTAGTACTTTTTGATGGTGATGCTGCAGGTACGCGCGCCGCTTTAAGAGGAATTGACCTCATACTGGAACAGGGCATGAATGTGCGGGTGTGTTCATTTCCAGAGGGAGAAGATCCGGATAGTTTTGCGCAAAAAAACAATCCCGAAGAACTCCTTGATTTTTTAGAAAATAACGCCCAAGATTTCATTCAGTTTAAAACCAATTTGCTGATCGCTGAAAGTGGTGATGATGCAGCTAAAAAAGCACAAACCATTAGAGAAATCGTGCAGAGCATTGCCAAAATTCCTGATCTCATTCAACAAGAACTCTATATCAAGCGTTGTGCTTCTCTACTTGATGTGTCTGAAAATGTATTGTTTAACACCTTGGCCCAATTGGTTAATAAACAACAAAAAGCCAGTAAAACAAGACCACTTCAACAAACTGCTGCCGATTTGGCTGTGATCAAAACCGAAAAAAATGAAGATCCAAAAGTGTTGGCGCTTCCATTTTTGGAAAAACAACTGATTTCAATTTTACTTCACTATGGCGCACAAGAAGTCGACTTCGATGAAATATATCTCATTCCTAATGAAAAAGGAGTGTTGGTGGAAGAGTCAAAAGTGATTAAAACCAGTGTTTTTGAAAAAATATTTTTGGATTTACAACAAGATGAAATTGCTTTTGTGAATCCCGATTTTCAAGCCCTCTACACCCATTTGATGCGGTCTTTTCAAACTGATGGAAATCTTCAAACCGATAAATTGATGCAAGAAAGTGACCCTCAATTGGGGCAATTGCTTTCAGATTTACTTCTAGAAGACGAGGTGTATCAACTGCATCAATGGGAAAAGAAAAATATTTTTGTAAAAGATCGCAAAGCTGGGGTTGGCCAATTGGTGAGTGAAACTATTTTGAGTTTACGCCGTCTTTTGATTGACCAAAAAATTGAAGCCATGACACAAACCCATGAGGCGCTAAGCGAAACTGAATCGGAAGCTGTTTTGGAAGAGATTATGCAATATCAACAGTTAAAAAAAGTGCTTTCGCGTAAATTAAACCGTGTGCTTTAAGCCAATTCAAGTTGAAGGGCATGTTGGTATAAATTCACTAAATTTTCCACATCCAATTTTTTCATCAGGCGGCTTTTGTATGTATTAACTGTTTTTTGATGAATTTTTAATGCTTGACTAATTTCCACATTCCGATATCCTTTAACAATTAGGCGAAGTACCTCAATTTCACGTTTAGATAATTTTCCAAAAGAAGTTCTAGGGCGTTTTAAATCGAGGTTATAATTGATTTCATTTTTATGGTCTGTAGCAATCGGAAACCGATTGAATTTATGCAGCCTTTCAATAGCTTCAATCAATACACGATCTGTACTTTTTTTGGAAATAAAACCAATGGCTCCCGCTTTAAGCAAAGAAACAGCATAGATGTCTTGCGGCATACAGGTAAAAACCACAATAGATAAATCAGGAAATTTTTCATTTAATTTTTCGATTAACAACGTTGGATTATCATCATCCAATTCCATTTCAATAAAAGCAATATCAATTTTATTTTTTTCCAAATAAGAGATAAATGCCTCTGTTTTATCAAAGGCTTTTTCCATAGAAATGTGTGGTGTGTTTTTGAAAAAGGCTTTAAAGCCTTTGCGAACAACAGGATGTGGGTCTAATAGGGCAATTCGGATCATGGGTTTATTAAGATGTTGGGGGTCAAAAATTTTTGCTAAAATAAGGATTTTGGAATTAGACAAACAGGAATAGGTTCCATTTTGTGTTTACTTTTTTTGTGATGCTGCTTATAAATAGTCATCACCTTTTGTTGGTGGGCGCTAAAGGTGTTTGGGTCCAGTTTGTTTTCAATGGCTCGCATGGCCCATTCCAAATCAGCATAGCGCGCCCCAAGTTGGTCTTCGTCCGTTCGGTGGTCGGCCCAAAGGCCATCTGTTGGTGCTGCAGTTTGAATTTCTTCAATCACATTGAGGCTTTTGCCCAAAGCATAAACCTCCGTTTTCATTAGATCGGCAATGGGGCTCAAATCCACACCGCCGTCACCATATTTGGTATAAAAACCTACGCCAAAATCTTCCACCTTATTGCCTGTTCCAGCCACCAAAAAGTTTTCTAATGCGGCAAAATAATAAAGAGTAGACATTCTTAGGCGCGCACGAGTATTGGCCAAACTCAAATGTTGCGCTTCCTTTTTTTCTGTTGAGGGGAGTTGATCTGTAAACGTATCAAAAACAGTGCTTAAGGAGATGCTTTTACCCACCACGTTTGCGTGGTTTTTTGTGAGCCACTCAATGTGTTTTTGCGCACGACTCACCTGAGAGGGTTCTTGGTGAATGGGCATTTCAAGACACAACACCGGTTTTCGGGTTAAAGCACAAAGGGTGGAAGTTACGGCAGAATCGATGCCTCCGGAAACACCAACAACAAATCCTTTTTGGCCCGATTGTTCTAAATAGACTTTGAGCCACTGTACGATGTGGTTGATTATTTTTTCAGGTGATTTCATGAGTATTATCAATTAGACCATGTATGTTTGTACAAAATTAGTGTAAAACTTCTGATGAAAAAATTTAGACGGGCAAAGGCTTTCAAAAGTTTTTTGGTTTTAACAAGAAGTCTAACAGCAATTCCTTTTTTAATTCTAATGTTGAGTTGTGATTCTTCAGACGAAACCGAATCCAAAATAACTTCTATACCATTTTCCCTTTCGATTGATCGTTTTGATCTAAAGTTTCAGCGTTCAAATGCTGAAGCTATCCCCCAGCTCAAAGCGACTTATCCTTTTTTGTTTCCCGCCGAATTTGATGATAGTGTATGGGTGAAAAGACAACAAGATAGTCTTCAACTGCTTATTCAAGAGGCTGTGGAAAATCATTTTAAGGATCTTTCCCAAACGGAACAAGATTTATCTCATTTGTTTCAGCACATCCGTTTTTATTTTCCTGAAACACCCATACCTCATATTATTGGATTAACCAACAACGTTGATTATCAAATTAAAACTGTATTCGCCGATTCGCTTTTGCTGTTGTCTCTAGATACTTTTTTGGGGCAAGACCACCCTTTGTATGAAGGTATTCCAAATTATATCAGAAAAGAAATGGATCAAGCCTTTCTTACGGCACAAGTGGTAGACAAATTTGCTGAAACCCAATTAAAAGGACCTCAAGACCGAACTTTTCTGGCTCAAATGGTATGGCACGGTAAAAAACTTTATTTACAAGACCGCCTAAACCCACATGTTTCAGATGCTATAAAAATGGGCTATTTACCCTCAGAATGGCAGTGGGCGCAAGATAATGAACGCTTTATTTGGCAGTATTTTATAGAAAAACAACTGCTATACGACACCGATCCTGATCTTACAAGACGCTTTATTGCCCCTGCTCCCTTCTCCAAGTTTTATTTAGAAATTGACAATGAATCACCGGGCCGAATCGGTTCTTGGGTGGGCTGGCAAATGGTGCGTTCGTATATGGATCGCCACCCAAAAACCCCATTGAAAGAAATGTTACAAATGGCGCCCCAAGCGCTTTTTCAAGCTTCGGGCTATAAACCAAAACGCTAATGGCTATTCAAAAAACAACTTCCATCAACATTCAAGTGAGTTTGGATGAAAACAACGTTCCAGAAAAAATGCGGTGGACCGCCCAAGACGGTGGCATTGAAAACGAAGAAACACAAGCGATGCTGTTGTCTTTTTGGGACGCCAAAACTCAAGAAACACTAAAAATGGATTTGTGGGTAAAGGAGATGCCCGTTGATCAAATGCAGAAGTTTTTTCATCAAACATTGGTGGCGCTTAGTCAGACCTTTTTTAAGGCTACACAGGACGAAAAAATGACTGCCACCATGCAAGATTTTTGCGATTATTTTGCCGAAAAACTAAACCTTAAAAAAGAGGGCTAAATATTTTTAAGGGACTTAAATTCTTCATTTAAATCCCCAATATAGGCCAAGAGGGTTTCACAGCCAGTTTTGTTTGTGGCCGAGGTGATAAAAACGGGAGGGATGTCTTCCCAAGCATGGGCTAAGAGGGCATCCTTATATGCTTGCACTTGTTTTTGGCATTGTTGTGGTTTAAGCTTGTCTGCTTTGGTAAACACAATCACAAAAGGAATTTGGTTCTGACCCAACCATTCCATAAACTGCAAGTCAATGGGTTGGGGTTTATGCCGAATATCAATCAGCAGAAAAGTGCAATACAGTTCTTGACGTTGTTCAAAATAACGTGTGATTGATTCTTGAAATTTCTTTTTTTGGGTTTTAGAAACCCGTGCATAACCATACCCTGGCAAATCCACTAAATACCAATAATCATTAATTAAAAAATGATTTATTAATTGTGTTTTACCGGGGCGAGAAGAGGTTTTGGCCAAGCCTTTATGTTGCAGCAGTGCATTAATTAAGGATGATTTGCCCACGTTAGACCGGCCAATAAAAGCATATTCGGGTTGTGCGTGTTGCGGACATTTGGCAACATCTGTATTGCTAATCACAAATGTGGCAGATTTAAGACGCATCAAAAACGATTAAAAGTTTCGTTTCTGGAGCCAATCCAGCAAAATATCATTAAAAAGATCGGGATGCTCCATCATGGGAGCATGGCCGCATTTATCGATCCAAAACAATTCGGCATCGGGAAGTAAGCGTTCAAATTCTTCGGCCACATTGGGCGGTGTTACGCTGTCTTGATTTCCCCATAGCAAGGCAGTTGGAGTCTTCATGTGCGGAAGGTCTTTGGCCATGTTGTGGCGAATGGCACTTTTGGCCAAGGCCAAGGTGCGCACCAACTTGTTTCTATCATTAACGGTTTCGAAAACATCATCAACAATTTCTTTGGTGGCCACTTTTGGATCATAAAAAACGGCTTCGCTTTTGGATTTGATATAATTGTAATCGCCTCGTTTAGGATAGCCATCACCCATATTGTTTTCATAGAGCCCCGAACTGCCAGTTAAAACCAAAGCTTTAACTAGCTCAGGGTGATTTTTAGTGAACAACAAGCCTACATGTCCTCCGAGCGAATTACCCAAAAGTATAACATTGTCCAGCTTTTTGTGTTTCAAAAAGGCGTAGACAAATTCAGATAATGATTTCACCGAGGTTTTAAGCAGTGGAAGGCTGTAAACAGGTAATTCGGGGATGATAATTTTATAGCCTTTGTGTGGAAAAAAATTTAGCACACCCTCAAAATTGCTCAGTCCTCCCATCAATCCATGAAGGAGAATAATGGGCTGACCTTCGCCCACCTCAATAAAACTGAACTTATCCTCTTTAACGAGCGTTTGCTTCATCAAATCCTTTTTGTATTCAAAAATTAAAACTTTCCAAAGATAGGTAAATTCCTGTGTAGCAACCACAATAAATCAAAACCCTTGGTCGTAGCGGTTTTTTCGGTAATGTGGAAAAACTTATTAACAATGTGGTAAAAAGTGGTAAAAAGTGGTATTTAATTTTTACTTTTGATATAATTCTAATCCTGCTAGGATGCAACACTTCATTGGCACATATGAATGTAAGGCAGATGCTAAAGGACGCATCATGATGCCTGTTGCGCTTAAAGGGCAGTTGGCTGCACACCTTAATAAAGGATTTGTGTTGAAACGGGCCGTTTTTAATGCTTGTCTGGAACTCTATCCAATGCAAGAATGGGACGTGTTGATGCAAAAAGTGAATGCTTTAAATCGGTTCAATAAAAAGAATAACGATTTTATTCGGCGTTTCACTGCTGGGGTTAAGCCTGTAGAAATGGACGCCTCAGGACGTTTGTTGATTCCAAAAGATTTAATCAAATATGCCGATATACAAAAAGAAGTGGTCATCTCTTCAGCGGTTTCCATTTTAGAAATCTGGAACAAAGACCGCTATGAACAAGCTGTTGATGAAGCAACATTAGATTTTGGTGATCTGGCAGAAGAAGTAATGGGAGATAAAAATGACGACGACTTATCATAAACCCGTTTTGTTGCAGCAAGCTGTTGCCGCATTGGCCGTTGTGCCTAATGGGATTTATGTAGACGCCACTTTTGGTGGCGGAGGTCATTCTCAAGAAATATTGTCTCGATTGGGTGATGCAGGTAAACTCATCGGTTTTGATCAAGATTCGGAAGCCGCACAAAATCGAATAGCAGACAACCGATTTACGTTGATCGAGGTAAATTTTAGACATCTTAAGGCCTACTTGCAATACCACAAAATTGACCAAGTTCAAGGAATTTTAGCAGACTTTGGGGTTTCTTCTCATCAATTTGACACCGGTCAGAGAGGTTTTTCTATTCGCTATGATGGGCCTTTAGACATGCGCATGGATACCTCCCAGTCACTCACGGCCGCAGCGGTGGTTAATCAATATGCCGAATCGGACCTTGCCCGTATATTTTATGATTATGGGGAAGTAAAACAAGCGCGTAAAATTGCTGCACAAATAGTGCAAGAACGTTTAAATCAACCGTTTAAAACCACCTTTCAGCTTAAAGAATTTTTGGGTCGTTCCATTCCAAAACGATTTGAAAATAAACTCTTGGCGCAGTGTTTTCAGGCGCTTCGTATTGAGGTGAACGGAGAATTGGAAGCGCTTAAATCTTTTTTGGAACAAGCTGAGGCTGTTTTGGCGCCTGGTGGGCGTTTGGTTTGCATCTCCTATCATTCTCTAGAAGATCGCTTAGTGAAACGCTTTATGCAGCAAGGCAATTTTGACGGGGTTGAACAAAAGGATTTTTTTGGAAACAACACCGCACCACTAAAACGCATTGGAAAAATGATACTTCCAGATGCTAAAGAAATAGAAACAAACAATAGGGCGCGCAGTGCCAAAATGCGAATAGCAGAAAAGAAATGAATCGATTAAGTGCTTTTTTGAATATTGATTTTTTATTGAAAAACAACGCCTTAAAAAATTGGCGGATGATCATTTTTCTGTCGCTTTTGGCGTTGATTATGATTGCAAGCGGTCACAGTGCCGATCGTAAAATCTTCACCATTGCAGCTTATAATAATGAGATAAAAGCGCTTAAAAGCGTTTTTGTTGAGCAAAAAACCAAGCTCATGCACCTCAAAAAAGAAACAACGGTTATGCAAACCCTCAATGCCAGTGGATTGGGCCCAGCGCAAATACCACCTATTAAAATTGAGTTAGAATAAAACAATATGGAAAAGCAAAAACAAAATATGATGTGGCGATTTTATATGGTAGTGTTCATCATGTTTCTTTTTGCCTTGGGTATAGCCACAAAAATTTTCATTATACAGTGGGTAGAAGGTCCTGTTTTTGAAGAACGGGCAACGGCTCAAACCTTAAAGAATGTTCCTCTGCGGCCCAGCAGGGGCAATATATATGCAGCGGACGGTAGTATTCTAGCCACATCGGTGCCGCGTTATGAACTCCGATGGGATGCCGTGACCCCCTCTGCCTCGCGTTTTGAACAAAACAAAGTGGCTTTGGCTCAGGCATTAGGCGCTTTTTTAAATCAACCAGAAGCTGCAATTCAAAAGAAAATGGAACAAGCCCGCAACCAAAAAAATAGGTATTGGTTGGTGGCTAAAGGCTTGAGTTATTCGCAAATGCAGGAGGTTAAAAAATTTCCTTTGTTTAATGCAGGACCCTATAAAGGGGGTTTGATTGTGGAGCAATCCATTGTGCGAGAGCATCCTATGGGTAAAATAGCGGAGCGTACCATTGGTTATGAAAAAAGAGACCCTGATGGCACTTTTATTCGTGTAGGGCTGGAAGGAGCTTATTTTCAATATTTGAATGGAGAAGAAGGCTATCGACTCAAACAAAAAATTGCAAACGGCCAATGGAAACCCATAAACGCAGACAATGAAAAAGAACCTACCGAAGGATACGATCTCTATACTACCATTGATGTAAACATGCAAGACATTGCACAAAATGCATTGTTAAAGCAACTGGAATATTTTGAGGCAGAACACGGCACGGTGGTGCTTATGGAGGTCAAGACAGGTGCCATAAGGGCCATTGCCAATTTGGGTAGAACCCCCCAAGGATTGTATTATGAAAAATTAAATTATGCTGTGGGTGAGTCGCATGAGCCGGGTTCTACCTTTAAAACCATGGCCATGGTGGCTGCATTGGAAGATCAAAAAATTACGGTTGACACACCCATTGAAACAGGTCAAGGGAAAATACAATTTTATGGAAAATACAATGTAAGAGACTCTAAGCGCGGAGGGTATGGAACTATTTCTGCAGGCAAGGCGTTGGAGGTTTCGTCCAATGTGGGGTTGGTAAAAATTGTGTATGAAAACTACAAAGACAATCCCAAACAATTTGTTGATCGCTTATACAATATGGGCTTAAACAAGCCGTTGGGGCTTCCCATCAAAGGAGAAGGACTTCCTAAAATACCCTATCCTGATGATAAAAACGACTGGGATGGGTTAGACCTGCCCTGGATGGCCTATGGCTATGGAGTGAGTCTTACGCCTTTGCAAACGCTCACCTTTTATAATGCACTAGCAAATGATGGGGTGATGGTGAAACCCAAGTTTTTAGAAAAAATCAGTAACCTCGGCGATACCCCAAAGCAATCCTTTGATGTAACCCTACTGAATCCTTCCATTTGTTCTCAAAGCACTTTAGAAAAAGTGCGTCAAATGCTCTTTAATGTGGTAGATAAAAAATGGGGCACTGCCCACCGCATCAAAGATCCTTATCTTAAAATGGCCGGAAAGACAGGTACGTGTCAGGTGGATTATAGTGGCGACAATGAGATGCAATATATTTCAAGTTTTGTGGGATATTTTCCTGCCGATGCCCCTCGTTATTCATGCATTGTAGTGATACATCGACCCGATAAATCTAAAGGGTATTATGGTGCCACAGTAGCCGCACCTGTTTTTAAAACCATTGCTAAAAAAGTATATAATGCTACGCCTCAAAAAGTGGTCCTAAAAAAAGAGCAGTTGGACTATTTGTTGCTTGCTCCTGAAGTTTCGATTGAGGCCCCTAATGTCCTAGGATTAGAGGCTCAAGAAGCCATTCAGCTTTTGCAAGAAAAAGGATTTGAAGTAGAAGTTCAAGGCAGTGGAAGTGTTGTTTCTCAGCAAATGAAACCGAGTAAAGAAAACACATTGCAAACCATAATTCTAACGCTATCATGATTGCTTTAAAGGCTCTTTTATATCGTGTAAGTATTGAAGCTGTGGAAGGGAGCACAGAAACCCTTGTGAATCAAATTCATTTTGATTCCCGGAAAGTGTCTCAAGGCGATTTGTTTGTGGCCTTAAAAGGGCTTTTGATGGATGGGCATGAATACATATCACAGGCCATTGAACAAGGGGCTGTGGCGGTGGTTTGTGAAACAATGCCAACAAAACGTGTTGAAAGTGTGCAATATGTGGTGGTGGAAAACAGTCATAAGGCTCTTGCAATTATAGCTGATAATTATCATCAAAGTCCCTCGCAACAACTTACCCTTGTAGGCGTTACAGGCACCAATGGAAAAACCAGTGTTGCCACGCTATTGTATGACGTTTTTTCAGCGCTTGGATTTTCATGTGGCTTGTTGTCTACTGTAAATATCAAATATGGAAACACCAAAGTGGAAGCTACTCATACCACTCCCGATGCACTTAGTGTTCAAAAGCATTTACGCCGTATGGTTGAGGTTGGAGTTACGCACTGTTTTATGGAAGTTTCTTCTCACGGCATTGCCCAACACCGCATATCCGGATTGCATTTTTCCGGAGGGGTATTCACTAATCTCACACACGATCACCTCGACTATCATGGAAGTTTCAAAAACTATAGAGACATTAAAAAAATATTTTTTGATGGATTGCCACCAAAGGCTTTTGCGCTGATTAATACTGATGACAAAAACGGTGCCTTTATGGTACAAAACACCAGGGCTAAAAAGAAGGAATATGCATTAAAACGTGCGGCCGATTATCAAGTTAAAATTCTAGAACAACAGTTTTCGGGCATGCTCTTAAAAATAAACCATCAAGAATTATGGACCCCCTTGGTGGGTACTTTTAATGCCTATAATCTTTTGGCTGTTTTTGCCACAGCGGATTTACTAGGATTAGACACTTTTGAAGTGCTTAAACAACTCAGTCAATTAAAAAGTTTGCCGGGGCGTTTTCAAATTTTTCAAACCGAAGATCAAACCACCATTATTGTGGATTATGCCCACACCCCCGATGCACTAGAAAATGTTTTAAAGACCATCAATGCTATTCGAACCCGCAACGAAAAGGTTTTAACCATAGTGGGTTGCGGCGGTAATAGAGATAAAGAGAAGCGTCCCAAAATGGGTAAAATAGCTGCACATTATAGTGATAAAGTAATTTTTACTTCAGACAATCCGAGAAATGAATCGCCTGAAAAGATTATTGCTGAAATGATGGCCGGGGTGGGAGTTGAAGAACACCGCAAGATCATGAAAATAACCAACCGCCAAGAGGCCATTGCCACTGCTAAACACCTTTGTGGGCCTAAGGACATTTTGCTCATTGCTGGAAAGGGACACGAAACCTATCAAGAAATTGAGGGGATGAAGCATCCGTTTGACGATTTTAAAATGGCTCAAGATATTTTTTTAAATAAAAACTGATTATGCTCTATTATCTCTTTGAATATCTCGAAAATAATTTTCAACTCTTTGGAGCTAGTCTGTTTCAATATTTATCTGTTCGCGCCAGCTTTGGGTTCATTTTAGCTTTGATCATTTCGCTGCTGTTTGGCAAGCGAATTATTGCTTATTTAAAGAAAAAGCAAATTGGAGAAAGTGTTCGCGATTTGGGCTTAGAAGGCCAAAAAGAAAAAGAGGGAACACCAACAATGGGCGGACTCATTATTCTTTTAAGTCTTTTGGTGCCCGTGCTTTTGGTGGCTAAACTGGAAAATATTTACATATTAATTCTATTGTTCACCGCCGTTTGGATGGGTTTTATTGGTTGGGTTGACGATTATATCAAAATCTTTAAAAAAGATAAAGAGGGTCTCAAGGGAAAATTTAAAATTTTAGGGCAATTCTTTTTAGGCGCCATTGTGGGTGGGGTCTTATATTTTCATCCAATGGCCACGGTGCGTACAGTTGCTGAAAGCAGTAATGCCCAAGGGGTGGTCCAACAAGTTGAAGTGGATCAAAAAGCAGTTCTAACAACCATTCCACTCTTAAAAAACAATGAATTTGACTATGCCGATTTAATTGCTTGGACGGGTCTCACTGCCTCAAAATGGTCTTGGTTGATTTTTATTCCAGTTGTGATTTTTATTATTATGGCTGTTTCAAACGGCGCCAACCTGACCGATGGCATAGATGGTTTGGCTGCGGGAAGCTCCGTCATTATCGTAATTGCGTTAGCCATTTTTGCATGGGTTTCTGGGAATGTAATTTTTTCAAACTATCTGAACATTATGTACATCCCCAATGTGGGAGAAGTGACTGTATTTATGGCCTCTTTTGTAGGGGCTTTGGTTGGTTTTTTATGGTATAATACCTATCCAGCAACGGTGTTTATGGGCGATACTGGAAGCCTCACCATTGGTGCGTTGATTGCTGTTTTGGCCGTTATAGTGCGCAAGGAATTATTGATACCCATCTTATGTGGCATTTTTCTAGCCGAAAACCTATCGGTGATAGTGCAGGTGGGCTATTTTAAATACAGTAAGCGAAAAACAGGCACGGGCAAACGCCTTTTGCTAATGTCTCCTTTGCACCATCATTTTCAAAAATTGGGCTATCACGAAAGTAAAATTGTAGCGCGCTTTTGGATTGTGGGAATTCTACTTGCTATTGTTTCTATCGTAACCTTAAAAATCAGATAAATGAAAGAAAAGGTGGTGGTTTTGGGGGCAGGAGAAAGTGGGGTGGGTGCCGCACTTTTGGCGCAACAGCAAGGCTATTCGGTTTTTGTTTCTGATGCAGCGAGCATACCAAAAGCCACGCAAAATATGTTTGATAGAGCAGGCATAGATTGGGAAGAAAAGCAACATAGTTTGTCTCAAATGGTTGATGCGATATGGGTTGTTAAAAGCCCAGGTATACCAAATCATGTTGCGCTTATTCAACAATTAAAAGCCAAACAAAAAACAATTCTTTCTGAAATCGAATTTGCTTCTCGATTTACGAAGGCTACCATTATTGCCATCACTGGTAGTAATGGCAAAACTACCACCACGCTTTTAACGTATTCTATTTTAAAAGAGGCGGGCTTAAATGTGGTTGTGGGGGGCAACATAGGCAACAGCTTTGCCCGATTAGTAAAAGAAAAAACATTTGATTATTGTGTTTTAGAAATAAGTAGTTTTCAGTTGGATGACATCCATACTTTTGCTCCAAAAATTGGCGTAATTACCAATATTACTCCAGATCATTTAGATCGCTACGAATATAATTTGGCACATTATGTACAAGCCAAAGTAAATCTCACCAATTACCAATCGGCTACTGATTTTTTGGTCTTTAATGCCGATGATCCCATTTTGGTTGATGCCCTCGAAAAACATCCTTCTAAAGCGCAACGCTATTCAATTGGATTAGAAAATAAAGCAGACGTCCAAATGGATAAGGATCACATTGCTATAAAAAATAAAAACAAAACTGTTATGATTAATACCTCCCAATTTCCCTTATCGGGAAGACACAATTTGCTCAATGCCATGGCGGCTGCTACGGTGGCCGATCTGTTAGAGATTAGCAAAGAACAAATTCAAAAAAGCCTCGCTCATTTTCAGGGAGCACCCCATCGAATGGAAAAAGCTTTTACCATCCAAAAAGTAGACTATATCAATGATTCTAAGGCCACAAATGTTAATGCCACATATTTTGCTTTGGAAAGCGTTTCCAGTCCATTGATTTGGATTGTTGGAGGTGTAGACAAAGGCAATGACTACAGTTCATTGCTGCCTTTGGTGCGCCAAAAGGTGAAAGCCATTGTGTGTTTGGGTGTCGATAACCAAAAACTTTTAGAAACGTTTTCTGGCCTTTGTGAACCCATCATTGAAACACAAAGTATGAGCGAAGCGGTTAAGATTTGCCATCGATTGGCTGAAAAAAATGATACCGTATTACTCTCCCCGGCTTGTGCCAGTTTTGATCTTTTTGAAAATTATGAAGACCGTGGCAATCAATTCAAAAAAGCGGTACAAAGTTTATGAAATACCTTGTTAACATAAAAGGAGATAAAGCACTTTGGGTAATATTAGCCTTATTGGCAATATTTTCTTTTTTACCCGTTTTTAGTGCTTCATCCAATCTTGTTTATGTGGTTGGGAAGGGAACGCCTTGGGGCTATTTGGTTAAGCATTTTGTTATTTTAGCCATAGGTTTTGTCTTTATGTATGGCATCCATAAAGTGCCAAACTACTATTTTAAAGGACTTTCTATTTTATTGCTGCCCGTAGTAATATTATTGTTGCTCTACACCGCTTCACAAGGCACCGTAATTGACGGCGCAAATGCAAGCAGATGGATTCGTATTCCCATTGTAGGATTAAGTTTTCAAACCTCCACACTAGCCACTGTTGTGGCGATGATTTACACGGCCCAATTTTTGTCTAAACATGAGGCTAATTTTAAGCCTTTTAAAAAAGCTATTTTACCCTTTTGGCTTCCTATGGCTGTGGTGGTGGCGTTAATTTTACCCTCAAATTTATCTACTGCAGTCCTGTTGTTTGCTATGGTGTTGCTCTTGTGTTTTATTGGTGGATATCCATTGCACTACTTAATGGGTATAGTGCTTAGTGGTTTGTTGCTTTTCAGTCTCTTTTTTTTAAGTGCAAAAGCTTTTCCTGATCTTATGCCCAATCGAATTGACACCTGGATGAGTAGAATTGAAAACTTTCAAAATCCAGAAAGTGCAACAGGAAATTATCAAATTGATCGTGCAAAAATGGCCATCGCCACTGGAAAAATTGTGGGCTTGGGTGCGGGTAAAAGCCGTATGAAAAACTTTTTACCTCAAAGTTCCTCCGATTTTATTTATGCCATTATAATTGAAGAATTTGGGTCGGTTGGCGGTATCGGATTGCTCCTCATTTATTTGTTGCTTTTGTTTAGAGTGGTGGTAATAGCCCATCGAGCTACCACCACTTTTGGTAAACTTTTAACCATTGGATTGGCACTGCCCATATTGTCTCAAGCCCTCATTAATATGGGAGTGGCCGTGCAAATCTTACCTGTAACGGGGCAAACCCTTCCCATGATTAGTAGTGGGGGCACATCGGCGTGGATGACCTGTATTGCTTTAGGGATTATTCTCGGAGTGAGTGCAACCCCACAAGAAGAAGTGCTGCAAAATGAATTAGAAACAGATAACCCATTAAAAATATTAAGTGAAACAACCTAGCATCATCATATCAGGAGGTGGAACGGGTGGGCATATTTTCCCTGCGTTGGCTATTGGTGCTGTTCTAAAGCAACGTTATAAGGATATTGATTTGCTTTTTGTGGGTGCGCTAGGAAAAATGGAAATGCAACAAGTGCCCCGAGCGGGTTTTCCCATCAAAGGGTTGTGGATTGATGGCTTTCAACGGTCATTGTCGTTACGCAATCTATTGTTTCCACTAAAATTGTTGGTGAGTTTAATACAAGCTGCTTTAATTTTAAAACGATTTAAACCACAAGTAGTGGTGGGCACAGGTGGGTTTGCCAGTGGGGCGCTTTTAAAAGTGGCGCAATGGATGGGATATCCCACGCTCATTCAGGAACAAAATTCTTACCCTGGCATTACAAACAAAATATTGGGGCAAAAGGCAAACGTCATATGTGTGGGTTTTGAGGCTATGGAGCGTTTTTTTCCAAAGGATAAAATTGTATTTACAGGCAATCCGGTGCGGCAGGAGATCACACAAAATACGATAATGGCTGAGGAAGGAAAAACCCATTTTAAACTGGATTCAAAGAAAAAAGTATTAGCTGTTTTAGGAGGTAGTTTAGGCGCTAGAACAATCAATGAACTCATCGCTTCCAAACACGAATTCATTACAGCTTCAGGCTATCAAATTTTATGGCAATGCGGCAAATTATATTATGATCAGTATGCTGCCTTGGCCTCTGAATCTGTTATGATTATGCCCTTTGTGTCGGAAATGGAAGCATTATATGCTGCCGCAGATGTGCTCATTGCACGTGCTGGAGCAGGCACTTTGGCCGAATTGTGTTGTGTGGGCAAACCCGTTATTTTAATTCCTTCGCCCAATGTTACGGCCAATCATCAGGTAAAAAACGGACAGGCATTAGTGTCCGAACAAGCAGCCATAATGATAGAAGAAAAAGAATTAAACACCACCTTTGAAGCCACTTTTACGGCACTTGTGAGTGACGCTAAAAAGCAGCAACAAATGGCTGCCCAATTAAGTGCTTTGGCCAAGCCCAAAGCAACAGATCAGATTGTGGATGCTATTGAAAAAATGATGCCTCAATGAAAAAACAAAACACTTATTTTATGATTGGGATTGGCGGCATAGGTATGTCGGCTTTGGCCATTCATTTGATTCAAAATGGAGCTCAGGTGTGGGGATACGATAGGGAAGAAAGTCGAATTACTAAAAAGCTTGCTGCCCTTGGTGTTCAGCTTCTTTTTGATTCTCGAGTGGAGGCATTGCCTGAAGCTATAAAAAACAAAACGGTGGAGGTAATTTATACAGCCGCCATTCCAGAAGAACATCCTCAGTGGCAATATTATTCTGGGCAAGGCAATCGCATGCTAAAAAGGGCTGCTTTTTTAGGACAATTGTCTAACCAAACCCGTTCAATAGCGATTGGAGGTACGCATGGAAAAACCACCACCACAGCTTTATTGGCACATTTAATGTATACCGATAAACGTAAATTTTCAGCTTTTGTGGGAGGAGTGGTTAAAGGATATGACACCAATTATATTCATACAGGCAGCGACTTAATTGTGCTTGAGGCAGATGAATACGATCGTTCATTTTTGCAGTTGTATCCCGCTTTGGGTGCCATTACCGCTATGGATGCTGATCATCTGGAAATTTATGGATCGCTTGAAGGGATTCAAAAAGGATATCGAGCCTTTGCTGCACAAGTGCAAGAAAAATTGGTGGTGGCTTCTGATTTGCCTCTTACTGGAATCACCTATGGTTTTGAACCAACAGCCGATTATTGTATTCAAAATATAGAGCCACAGCCAGGGGGTGTTCAATTTGATGTTATTTTTCCGCAGGGCGTCGAAAAGGCATTGTTTTTTAATCAACTTGGAAAACACAATCTAAAAAATGCATTGTGTGCATTAACCATGGCTCACCTAGAGGGGGTTTCGTTTGAAGTTATTCGCCAAGGTTTAGCTAGTTTTCCAGGCATAGAACGTCGCTTAAACCAATATGATATAGGAGATGCTGTTTTAATTGATGATTATGCCCACCACCCTGTTGAATTGGAGGCGCTTTTGGAGACGGTAAAAACAGCCTATCCTGATCGTAAAAATTGTATCGTTTTTCAACCTCATTTGTTTTCTAGAACACGAGATTTTATGTCTGCTTTTGCAGCTGTCTTATCAAAATTTGATCAAATCATATTGTTAGATATTTATCCAGCGCGTGAAAAATCTATACCAGGAATTACTGCTCAAACCCTTTTGAAACAAATTTCAAATCCTCAAAAAACGATATGTAAAAAAGAGGCCCTGAAAGACACTATAGATACCTCATCGGCTACATTGATTGTTATGGCCGGCGCAGGTGATATTGGTCTTGAAGTTCAAAAATTAGTAGCCCCATTAAAACCGTCAATATGAAATATAAATCGATTTTATTTTTTGTGTTAAGTCTCTTAATATTGGTTTTTGCTGTGTTATTTGCTGTCTATAAAAACAACCAAATAAAGACCTTTGAAGTCTTGATAGAATATCCCGAGACCCCCCATTTTATTAATGATTCTATCGTTAATAAATTGTTAACACAAAACCCTTTCTTTACGTCTGGGAAGCTTAAAGATAGTTTAGTTTTGAATGAGGTTGAAGCCGTTTTAGAACAGCATGCCGTGGTAGAAAATGCAGAAGTTTATCTAAAACCTTCGGGCATTTTAGGAATTAAAATAACAGAAAGAAAACCTTTTTTCTTGGTGGAAGACACGCTGAAATATTTTGTTGACAAGAAAGCAAAACGGTTTCCGTTTGCGCCGTATTATGAGCAGGCATTACCAGTTTTTTCAGGCCATCTTCCCGAAGAAAAAACGCCTGAAGTAATTCAATTTTTAAGCCGTATTGAGGAAGAACCTTTTTTAACGTCCGAATTAAAGGCACTCCGCTATCAAAATGAAAAATATGAAATGACATTGCGTTCGTTTCCCTTTCAGGTAGTTTTAGGAAGCCTTCAAAAAATAGATCATAAAATAGAAAAACTCAAAATATTTTGTGCTTACCAAAGAGCGCAAGATACCCTTGTTGGGTTTAAGCAAATAAATGTTCAATATGCCAATCAAGTTGTGGCATTAACACCTAAAGAACGATGAAAAACAATAAAGTTGCCGTAGGGCTTGACATTGGAACCACCAAAATTGTAGCCTTGGTGGGGCAAAAAAATGAATTCAACAAAATTGATATACTCGGGGTTGGAAAATCCAAAAGCTTGGGTGTGCACCGCGGGGTGGTCAACAACATAACGCAAACCATACAATCTATTCAACAGGCTGTGGCAGAAGCCACCGCTGAATCGGGTCAAGAATTTGAAGAAGTTGTGGTGGGTATTGCGGGGCAACACATTAGGAGTATTCAACACAGTGATTATATTACACGCCCCAACGCTGATGAAGTGATTAATGAAGAAGATATTCAAAAGTTGATTCAACAGGTGTATAAATTGGTGATGTTGCCTGGAGAAGAAATAATTCATGTATTGCCTCAGGAGTATAAGGTTGATGGAGTAGGGGAAATCAAAGAACCTATTGGGATGTATGGCGGCCGATTAGAAGCCAATTTTCATGTGGTGGTGGGCCAAATATCTTCCATACGCAACATTGGCAGATGTATAAAAAGTGCGGGCTTGGATATGGCAAACATTACATTGGAGCCATTGGCTTCTGCAGAAGCTGTTTTGAGTCAAGAAGAAAAAGAAGCGGGTGTGGCACTCATCGATATTGGGGGTGGCACCACTGATCTAGCCATTTTTAAAGACGGTATTATTAGACACACTGCCGTGATTCCCTTTGGAGGCAATGTAATTACGGAAGATATAAAAGAAGGCTGTTCCATTATTGAAAAACAAGCAGAACTTTTAAAAGTAAAATTTGGTTCGGCTTGGCCGGGTGAAAATCGGGATACAGAAATTGTTTCTATTCCTGGCCTAAGAGGAAGAGACCCTAAAGAAATTTCACTTAAAACCCTTTCCAAAATAATCAACGCTCGTGTGGTAGAAATTATTGAGCAAGTCTATTTAGAGATCAAAAATTATGGCCACGATGAACAAAAAAAGAAACTCATTGCGGGTATTGTGCTTACAGGTGGGGGCAGTCAATTAAAACATTTAAAGCAGTTGGTAGAATACATAACTGGAATGGATTCGCGTGTGGGTTATCCTAGTGAACACCTGGCCGGAAAAACCCAAGAGAGTGTGGCCAGCCCACTTTTTGCTACCTCAGTGGGATTGTTGATGAATGCCATTGAAAAGCAAGGAGATGAAGAATTACCTCCCGCAGAAGCACAGCAAGAGCTTTCTGAAGAAAGTGATGTTTCAGAAACGGTGGCTTCCAAACCAAAGGATCGAAAAACCATTTTGGAAAAATTTGGAGATCGATTGAAAGAATTTTTAGATAACGCCTAAAGGAAAAAACATGGAGAACGATTTAACAAACGACTTTAATTTCGATTTACCAAAAAATAAAAGCAATGTCATCAAGGTGATTGGCGTTGGCGGTGGTGGTAGCAATGCTATCAACTACATGTTTAGTCAAGGTATCAATGGGGTTGATTTTGTGGTTACAAACACCGATGCACAAGCCCTAACGGAAAGTCCTGTGCCTATCAAAATTCAGCTGGGGGCCAGCCTCACGGAAGGCTTGGGTGCTGGAGCTAATCCAGAAGTAGGGGCTCTTGCTGCCCAAGAAAGTAAAGTCGAATTAGAAAATTTGTTGAACACAAAAACCAAAATGGTTTTTATCACAGCCGGCATGGGCGGGGGAACGGGCACTGGAGCGGCCCCCATCATTTCTAAAATGGCCAAAGATTTAGATATTCTTACTGTGGGAATTGTTACCATGCCCTTTCAGTTTGAAGGAAAAATACGATTGGAACAGGCTCAATTGGGGCTTGAGAAAATGAAACAAAACGTTGATGCACTTATTGTTATTAATAATAATAAGTTGCGTATGGTTTATGGGAATTTGGGCTTTAAGGCCGGTTTCTCAAAAGCAGATGAAGTTTTGGCCACAGCAGCGCGGGGTATAGCAGAAGTTATAACCCATCATTATACCCAAAATATAGATTTAAAAGACGCCAAAACAGTCCTCACCAATTCGGGTACGGCCATAATGGGTTCTGGCACTGCCTCAGGTTCTAATCGTGCCCAAGAGGCCATTGCCAATGCCTTAGATTCTCCTTTGCTTAACGACAATAAAATCACAGGTTGTAAAAATGTGTTGTTGCTAATTGTTTCTGGAGTGGAAGAGATTACAATAGATGAAATTGGTGAAATAAATGATTATATACAGGCTGAAGCCGGCAACCACACCAATATTATTATGGGTGTTGGCGAAGACGAAAGTTTAGGAAACGCAATTGCCGTTACAGTGATTGCCACCGGTTTTGGTGTTGAGCAGCAATTGGAAATAGCCAATACAGAGGCAAAAAAAATTATCCATACGCTAGAAGACGAACAAAAAGTAGAGCATAATTTGATGGATAATGCCCCTGCCTTATCCACTCCAATGGAGCAAGGTTTTGATGCGCCGCTGGAAGAGAATGCCGTTGGCGAATCAAAATTCAATTTGGAGGATGAGGAAGAAGCGTTTCTTATAAAAGAAATCATGAACATGGATGTGGTTTATGAGATAATTGAAGCAGAACCCGAAGCCCACCCTGCGGCTGAAGCTATTGAAGAAGTAGCCCAAGAGGAGCCCCTTTTTATGGCCGACCAAAACCAAAACATGGATGCGAATTTGGCAGAAGAACCTCAAGACCGTTTTGATGAAGAAATGCTCCAAGCTTCTGTTGAGGAAGAAACAACATTGGATATTGCCTTTGCTGAGGTAACGGAAAGTGAAGATGCAGCAGAGGAAAATGTGGGTATAGAAAATTTTGAAGAAACTTTCCAGCCGCAAACTGAAATGGAAAATGAGATTGAAACTCCATTGGCTTTCGCGCCCGTTGCAGGGGAAGAAATTACGTCTGTGTCTGAAGGTCAAGAAGAGGATTTGCCAGTGTCCCAAGAATTTGTAATTAATGAAATTTCAGCCGAAGATTTGGCTGATATCGAAGTGCATGATCCAGAGCATGTTGAAAGTGACGAATCGCAAATTACTATGGATTTTGAAAAACCTTTTCAAGAAGTTCATGAAAGAAAAGAAGCACTAGATGTTATAGCTCATTTGGATGAAGAACCACAAGAAATCGAACGTCTTCAAGGGGATGAAATGCCTACAGAAAAAACCTTTGATTTTGAAGAACAATCCATTCAGTTTGAGCTAAAGACAGTTGCCCCTGATGATTCAACAGAAATGGAGGAGACGGTTTTTGAAGATGAAACAGCAATAGTAAAAAAGGACCCTCCTGTTCAGCAAAAAGCAGATCCCTTTGATCAACCCATTGAAGCGTCTTTATCTAAAAACAATGAAATACGAAAAGCGCAGTTAAAACAATTTAATTATAAGTTTAAGCATCAGTTGCAGCAAATTGATGAATTGGAAAGCAAACCTGCATTTGAACGTCAGGGACTAGATCTCACCGAAATGGAAACGCCACCACCCTCTAGAACCAGTTTGAGAGAGGGGGATGACGACGAGTTGCATTTGCGATCTAACAACTCTTTTTTACATGATAATGTAGATTGATCTTTACCACTATAAATTTTTAAGATGACATTAGAAGAAAAAATTACGGAGGCAATGAAGGCGGCTATGAGGGCCAAAGACAAAGAAGCTTTGGAGGCCTATAGAGCTGTTAAATCTGCCTTATTGTTGGCTAAAACCGAGGGTGGTTCAAAAGGAGCTCTTAGCCTAGAAGACGAGATAAAACTCCTTCAAAAGTTAGTGAAGCAACGGCAAGAAAGTGCCACTATTTTTAGAGAACAAAAACGAGAGGATTTGGCGGTTCCAGAAGAAAATCAGGCGGTTCTCATTCGTCAATTTTTGCCTGAACCTTTAGATGAAGCCACCGTGATCAAAGAAGTGGAGGCCATCATTAATACGCTTGGGGCCAATTCTATGAAAGATATGGGCAAAGTAATGGGCATGGCCAATGCTAAAATGGCGGGCCGGGTGGACGGAAAAACCTTAGCTATGGTGATAAAAGCAAAACTCGGAAACGCTTAAAAAATTTCCCAATCTTTTTTACCTTGTTCGCGTTGTAGCTTCACATATTCATTCCATTTTTTCATGTCCTCAATGTCGGGCATAATAGGAACGTGTCTATGGTCATCAAAAATCTTTTGCTTTTCTTGCTCGGTCAGATGGAGCGCTTCCTGATGGATTTTATTAAAGTAGCCCTCCAAGAATAAAATGGGGTTGGCTTGCACTCGTTTATATATTTCAATAAACAACGATATGTACGTTTCTTTATCCATTCTGAGGAACTAAAAGAACTAGAAAATAAGCATTGAATCCAAGTGATTCGGTTTGGTTAACTCCCCTCAACTTCTTTAAAAAAATCTGCGAGACTAATGCCTAAACCATCACATACTTTTTTTAATATTAGAATTGAAACATTTACGTTTCCTTTCTCAATTATCGAGGCATATTTCCGGTCAATTCCAATTTTATAGGCAAATTTTTCTTGACTCAATCCTTTCCCAAGTCTTAAGGTTTTGATTGTTAAGGATATCGTTTGTAGCAATGGTCTGTTTTCCATTTAATAAAATCAAGCTCCTAAAGTAACAAAAGAATTATATTAAAGTATTGTAATATATTACGTTACAATACAATACCCCGTATTAAAATACATCAAAATTTTTAAAAAAATAGTTTGTTCCATTGGTTCTCAAAGTGAACCAATGGTTATTTGTAGTGAAAAAACATAGTTATGATTATTGTAATTTCAATAGATACAAGAGGATTCAAACCCTTTTGTATGAAATGCTACAGAAACTATTTTATTTAAACCTAATACGGATGTAAAATGAAACCTATGGGATAAACAATAAATATTACCTCTTCTATAGGCTTGTTAAAGTGACCCAGGGAGGATTCGAACCCCCAACCCTCAGAGCCGAAATCTGATATTCTATCCAGTTGAACTACTGGGCCTTTAGATTGGTGTAAAAGTAGTGAAATGAAAACATAAAGAATAAAAAAGGGGACATTTTTAATAGCCCCTCTCTTTGTGCGAAATAAAAAATTATAAATGATGATCGATATCCAGTAGTTGTTTATTGAAGTTTAAAAATCTACATATGAATCACAAATTTCCTTTTTGCTAATCATGAAAAATAAAATATTTGTTATTAACCTAGATTCTTCAACGAAAAGATGGCTTAAAATTAAAAATCAACTCTTAAAATTTAATTTAGATTATGAGAGAATATCTGCTGTAGACGGAAGGATTGAGGCTCATATTAATAAAAAATATGACCCTTATAAAAACAAAATGAATTACCACAGGCCGATGTCTAAAGGCGCAATAGGATGTTATTTATCACATATAAAATGTTGGAAAAAAATCATTAAAGAAAAATTAGATTTTGGAATTATACTCGAAGATGACGTTAAACTAATTAAAGATTTAAACGATTTGCCTAAACTGCTGTCTAATGAGAATTTTCCAAAATGGGAATATATTAAAATTGGAGAAGTTCCTATAAAGAGAAAGACTAAAGTATTGGAACAAATAGAACATTTTAGTGTTGTTAGATATTTAAAAAAACCACCTGCTGGAACTTTTGGTCAAGTGGTTTCTTTCAATGGAGCAAAAAAACTAATTAAAAATTCTCAAAAATTTTATAGACCTGTTGATATTGACATACAATATACTTGGGAACACAAACTTATTATTTTAGGTATTAAACCATATTTTGTTGATTCATTTAATAGACAAAGTGATATAAATGATATAGACGATAGAAAGAAATTAAAATCTCGTCCTTTAGTTAAAATGATTAATATTATCAATGAATTTATCCATCGAAAATTTGATTTCTAACGAAATCAAAAACAATGTTTACGAGATGGCAGTCATTTTTTGAAATGAATATAAAAATGCAATTTGATAGAGAATATTAATTTTTTTTTATATTTAATAAAATTTACATAGTGAGTAATATTCTTATAGTACTGATTTGTATGGGCATTCTTGTGGGAGGAGTGGTTCTATATGCTGTCATAACAACAGCTACAGGAATAGAGGAGGACGAAAACAAAAACTATATTCCAGATTGGATCGAAAAACGATTTCCTTCGATTTTTAAATCAGGGAAAGAATTGGATGACTGATTTTTGTTTTTTATCTAAAGTCTAACGCATACTTTTTTTGCAATGCTTCTAAACGCGGAGTAATTTCTTTTTTTCGTTTGAGAAGTACCAATCGGTTTATACTTTGCACCATATCATAAACCTCCAAAACATCTTTATAGTGAGGTCTTTCAAAGTCGTGTATCATTACAAAATCATCTAGACTGAGATAAGGCACCAATGCCAATGCTGTAGATACACGACAGCGTCCATCAATAAATATAATGGTATAAGGAAATATTGTTAAAGGGAAATGGGCTAAAAGTGCGGAGTTTATTTTTTTGGCATGCGCTGCTGTTTCTTCTTTTGGGAATCCAAATTTTAAAACCGCTCCCACGTCCAAATGATGGAGTCGCCCTTTTTTCAATAAACCATTCATATATTGAACATAGGCTAAATCCGTTTCGTAAGAAAAATAAGTTAGTGGCAGTTGGTCTACTAGAATGGTGCTTCCCCCAGAGCCAGATTCCAAATAAAGGGCTTTGGGATGGGCTTTTAAAAAGTGTTTAAAAAAGATATATTCAGAAAAATACATACGAGGAACCATTAGTGCATAATCCCAAAAATGGATGCCTATCTTATTCAAATATTTTTTAAGAAATTTCTTATAATAAAAAAGATACTTTTCTGTCATTTTTCAAAAATAGAAGTTTAGGTCTAATTTACTTCCTCAAAACCGCCATTTTATACGAAAAGCGATTCAATTCTCTAATTAAATTGCTATTTTTGAGTAATTTATAGTGTTCTATATTTTAGTAAAATATTTCATTTATGCCTAAAAGTCTTCGATTTTTCACCCTACTCTTTTCCCTTTTTATAATTCATGTTCATGCTCAAACAGAGGACAATCCTTGGAGCGTAAGTCTAGGTACAAGCATGATTGATGTATATCCAACAGGATTGAATCAAACCAGTCCCTTTGGTGCGCAAGGAAAACTTTTTGAATCCTTTTTTAATATTTCCGACCATTGGAGTATTGGTGGTCCCAGCCTATCTGCCTCTCGTTTTTTAGGCCATGGTTTTTCATTGGGTGTCAGATATTCCTTTAATACCATAAAAAAAGTGGAAGGGAGCCCAACAGCAGATTATGCCTATTATAATGTGGATGGCTTTTTAAAATGGTCGCCCTTTAGGTCAGTAATAAAACCCTTCTTGACGGGAGGTTATGGCTATTCTAGTATTGACTTAAAATCGAACACCAACAAGCTTTTTCTCTCTAAAAATGTAGCCAAGACCCTTTCTGGAGGAGTTGGTTTACTGTATAGTGCCGGCAAACAAATAGATTTTTCTTTTCAATCTGTTTTTCGCAGCACGGGCGAACGTTTTGGCACAGATCATTTTGAGCATCTCATAAGCATTCATTATAATTTTGGACGATTAGACACCGATGGCGATGGCGTTCCAGACAAAAAAGACGAATGCCCAGAAGTGCCCGGTTTAAAAGAATTTAACGGTTGTCCAGACACCGATGGCGACGGCATTATAGATAAAGAAGACGATTGTCCAGAAATAGCGGGGTTAGAACAATACAATGGTTGTCCAGACACTGATGGCGACGGCGTGCGCGACCCCGATGATACCTGCCCTAACACAGCTGGAGATCCAGCGCTTCAAGGGTGTTTAGACACAGACAACGACGGTGTTATTGACCCCGAAGATGAATGTTCAGAAGTGGCCGGTCCAAAAGAAAACGGTGGTTGTCCATGGCCTGATACAGATAATGATGGTGTGCCAGATCATCAAGACCAATGTAAAGACCAAGCGGGAACCATTGAAAACAATGGTTGTCCTGAAATATCTACAGAAGTCATAGATCAGCTCAACAAAGTTGGTTCGGATATTTATTTTATTATAGACAGCGCTTCTCTAATTGGTAAAAAAACGTTTGCTACTTTAGATAAAATTGCACTTATTCTAAAAGACCATCCGGAGGGTGTTTTAAATATTGAAGGTTATGCCTCTAGTGAAGGCACAGAAGAATATAATCAAGAGCTTTCTTTACGTCGGGCAGAAAGTGTTCGAAATTATTTAATCCAAAAAGGCATTCCAGAAACGCGAATGATGGCTAAGGGTTATGGTGAAAAGATGCCCATTGCAGACAATGCCACATCTAAAGGAAGGGCAGTCAATCGTCGAGTGCAGTTTAAGGCAAAACTCTAATAAGATTTAAGCGTAGCAATTGTAGCGATAGGATCTGAAGCTTTAAAAACATGACTCCCAGCCACAAGAACGTTAGCACCGCACGTTAGTAGTTCTGAAGCATTCTCATTGGTAACACCGCCATCAATTTCGATTTGCGCTTCACTTTGATGATCGGTAATTAATTTTTTTAACGTCCTAATGCGATCATAGGTTTTAGGTATAAACTTTTGTCCGCCAAAACCAGGGTTAACACTCATCAAGCAAACAAGATCTATATCGGCAATGAGCGGTTCTAAAAGGGAGACGGGTGTGTGAGGGTTTAATGCTACACCTGCCTTAACGCCCAATGATTTTATGGCTTGCAAGGTTCTATGTAAGTGAGTGCAAGCCTCATAATGTACCGTGATGGTATGGGCACCTAAGGCAGCAAAGGTTTCCAAATAGCGATCTGGATCAACAATCATCAAATGCACGTCAAGGGGTTTTTTGGCATATTTCTGTATGTGCTCAATCACAGGCATACCAAACGAAATATTAGGCACAAAAACGCCATCCATAACGTCAATATGAAACCAATCGGCAGCACTTTCATTAACCATTAAACAATCGCGTTCCAGATTGCCAAAGTCTGCCGCTAAAAGGGAGGGTGCAATGATGGCCATATCCAAATTTTTGTCAAAAGTACAACAAAAAAAAGCAACCCGAAGGTTGCTTTTAGTTTAGCCTAAATAGGTTTTTAAAATTTTACTCCTAGAAGTATGCTTCAAACGTCGGATCGCTTTTTCTTTTATTTGTCTTACTCGTTCACGAGTAAGATCAAAGGTTTCCCCAATTTCTTCAAGCGTCATTGCATGTTGGTTGCCCAATCCAAAATAAAGCCTAACCACATCGGCTTCACGTGGGGTGAGGGTTTCCAAAGCCCGTTCAATTTCAGTACGCAACGATTCGTGCAATAAGGTTTTGTCAGGGTTTGGAGATTCTCCACTATTGAGCACATCATATAAGTTTGAATCTTCTCCTTCCACCAAAGGCGCGTCCATAGAAACGTGTCTTCCGGAATTTTTTAGTGACTCTTTTACATCGTTGATGGTCATGTCCAATTCCTTGGCAATTTCTTCTGCCGAAGGAGCTCTTTCATGCGCCTGCTCTAAAAAAGCATAGGTTTTATTTATCTTATTAATAGAACCAATTTTATTTAATGGCAGGCGAACAATACGTGACTGTTCGGCAAGCGCTTGCAAAATGGATTGGCGAATCCACCAAACGGCATAAGAAATAAATTTAAAACCACGGGTTTCGTCAAAACGTTGCGCTGCCTTTATTAAGCCTAAATTACCTTCATTGATCAAATCGGGAAGTGTTAATCCTTGATTTTGATATTGCTTAGCCACAGAAACCACAAAACGCAAATTGGCTTTGGTAAGTTTTTCTAATGCAATCTGATCGCCGGCTTTGATGCGTTGTGCTAATTCAACTTCTTCTTCGGCGGTAATCAAATCTACCTTTCCAATTTCTTGCAAATATTTATCTAATGAAGCGGTCTCGCGGTTGGTGACCTGTTTGGTAATTTTTAATTGTCTCATAAACGACGTTTGCTAATACATTTATTTATACGTTTTAATTTAAAAAAAGTTACACCCAGAAAGCATTATTTTTTTTCTGGGCGGTCTTTTCTTTCTGGACGAGGCAATAAAGCTCTTCGAGACACTTTTGGTTTTCTTGTTTTGGGATCTATTCCAAAATATTTCACCTCAAAGGTGTCTCCCACGTTCACTTCGTCGGTAACATTATCGATGCGTTTCCACGAAATTTCTGAAATATGCAAAAGAATTTCATTTCCTGGAACAAATTCAACCACGGCGCCAAATTCTAACGTTTTAATCACTTTAACTTCATAAACTTTACCGACTTCGGGTGTAAAGGTGATGTTTTCAATTTTTCGGATAACTGCATCAATTTTTTCTTGCTCTACGCCTAAAATTTCAACAATACCAAATTCACCTTCTTCTTCAATAACGATGGTGGTGCCAGTTTCTTTTTGCATTTCTTGGATCACTTTTCCACTTGGGCCAATAACAGCACCAATGAATTTTTCAGGAATGCGAATTTTAACCATTTTAGGTGCATGAGCTTTCACATCGGCATTGGGTTGTGCAATGGTGTTTGTGAGGTGCTCTAAAATATGTAAACGACCTGCCTTAGCTTGTTCTAATGCTTCCTCCAAAATGGTGTAAGACAAGCCTTTGATTTTAATGTCCATCTGGCAAGCAGTGATACCTTTGTTAGTTCCTGTCACTTTAAAATCCATATCACCTAAGTGATCTTCGTCACCCAAAATATCGGATAGAACAGCATAGTTATCACCGTCTGAGATGAGTCCCATGGCAATACCTGAAACGGGGCTACTGATTTGCACACCAGCATCCATCAAAGACATGGTGCCAGCACAAACGGTGGCCATAGAAGAAGATCCATTGGACTCTAACACTTCAGAAACCACTCGAACGGTATAGGGACAATCGTCTGGCATTACTTTTTTCAAAGCGCGTTGGGCCAAATTTCCGTGTCCAATTTCCCGTCTTGAAGTACCGCGCAAAGGGCGTGCTTCTCCCGTAGAAAAAGGGGGAAAGTTATAGTGCAAATAAAAGGTCTCTTCTCCTTGTTCTGTGGGGAGATCAATCACATTGGCTTCTCTTGAAGTGCCCAAAGTGACCGTAGCCAAGGCTTGGGTTTCTCCACGAGTAAAAATGGACGATCCGTGCGTAGAAGGAAGATAATCAACTTCGCACCAAATGGGTCTGATGTCTGTAGTTTTTCTTCCATCAAGTCGAACCCCTTCTTTTAAAGTGAGGTCTCGCACAGCCTTTTTTTGTGACTCTTTTACATAACGACCAATAAGTTCTGCTTTTTCTTCCAATTCTTCTTCAGAAAAATCGGCGAGAAGATGCTCTTTAATTTCAGAAAAAGCCTCGGATCGTTCAGCTTTTGACAATCCTTTTTTGGCTACTGCATAAAATTGATTATATGTGGCAGAAGTAATTTTGTTCGCCAAGTCTTCATCTTGTGCTTCTTCTTCGTATTCGCGTGTTTCTTTTTTACCCACTGCTTGCGTGAGTGCTTCTTGCGCTTTAATTTGATCTTTAATGGCTTCGTGGCCAAAAGCAATAGCAGCCACCATTTCGGCTTCAGAAATTTCATCAAATTCTCCTTCAACCATGGCCACAGAATCTGCGCTGGCACCAATCATGATATCAATATCAGACGCTGCTAATTGGGCTTTGCTTGGGTTCACAATAAAGTTGCCTTCCACACGGCCCACACGTACTTCTGAGATGGGATATTCAAATGGAATGTCTGAGAGTTGTATGGCAGTAGAGGCAGCCAATCCCGCAAGGGCATCGGGCATCACCTCTTCGTCATGCGACATGAGCTGAATCATGATTTGGGTTTCGGCGTGGTAATCGCTCGGAAAAAGCGGGCGCAACACACGATCAACCAATCGCATGGTTAAAATTTCTTCGTTGCTAGGACGCGCTTCGCGCTTAAAAAAGCCTCCAGGAAAACGTCCTGCAGCAGCAAATTTTTCACGGTAATCAACCGTGAGTGGTAAAAAATCAACCGGGCTTGCTTGGCGTGCCGAAACGGCTGTGGCCAATAGCATACAGTTTCCCATACGAACCACCACAGAGCCATCGGCTTGTTTGGCTAGTTTTCCGGTTTCAATTGTAATAGTTCTTCCGTCAGCAAGACGGATTTCTTCTTGAAATGTTTTTGGTGTCATTAATTTTCATTTTGGTTAAACCTAAAATTGGTGTTGTGTGTTGTTAGGCAACCAATGAAAAACTAGATTCAGCAAGTGTAAATTTCCGAAGGAGATTTTTATTTTCGGATTCCTAATTCTTTGATAAGCGCTCTATAGCGTGTGATATCTTTAGCTTTTAGGTAATCCAATTGACGTCTTCTTTTTCCCACAAGGCGCACTAAAGATCGTTCTGTATTAAAATCTTTTTGATTTTTTTTCAGGTGGTCAGAAAGGTGGTTAATGCGGAAGGTGAACAACGCAATTTGGCCTTCTGTTGACCCCGTGTTTTGGGCAGAAGCACCGTGTTTTTTGAAGATTTCTTCTTTTTTTTCTTTTGTTAAATACATGCCAATATTCGTTCAATAATTATTATGTATGCTTAATTGCGACGGCAAATATAGGGTTTAAATTTAATTAATGTTGAAAACACCGTGATTTATTCTCTAACCGGTTGGTTTTGAATAAGATCTATGTAAAGATTTATTTTATCTTTCAATTCTTTTCGATGGGAAATGAAATCTAAAAATCCTTTTTCTAATTGAAACTCACTGGTTTGAAATCCTTCGGGCAATTCTTGTCCCGTGGTATCTTTTACTACACGTGGACCGGCAAAAGCAATCAGTGCACCAGGCTCGGCAATATTGATATCACCCAGCATAGCAAAGGAGGCTGTGGTGCCACCTGTAGTGGGATCGGTGCATAGGGAAATATAAGGCAATTTTGCCTCAGACAGTTGAGAAAGTTTGGCCGCCGTTTTCGCCATTTGCATTAGCGAGGTGGCCGATTCCATCATACGGGCGCCGCCTGATTTTGAAATGATCAATAGAGGACAATTGTTTTTTAACGCCAGATCAACGGCTCGTGCAATTTTTTCTCCTACCACTGAGCCCATTGATCCGCCTATGAAGGTGAAGTCCATACAAGCAATCACCAAGTTTTTGCCTTTGGAAGGTCCTATTGCATAGCGAATGGCATCATATAAACCACTTTTTTTATGGGCTTCTTTTAACCGGTTAATGTATTTTTTGGAATCTTGGAAGCGCAAAAAATCTTTGGATTTAAGTTGGGGATCAAATTCTTCAAATTGATTGTCATCAAAAAGAATTTCGAAATATTCTTTGCTACCAATATGAATATGATAGTCGTCTTCTGGACTAACATATTGGTTTTGGGCCAACTCTTGGGTTTCCACCACCTTTCCTGTAGGGGTTTTATACCAAAGACCCTTAGGGATGTCCTTTTTCTCCTCAGTTTTGGTTTGAATCCCTTTTTCACGTCGTTTAAACCAACTCATGATAGAAGTGTTTTCTCAAAGATATAAAAACGCAAATTAAAGCGTGTTTATATTGTTGAGGTCTTTGAACGCTTGCTCTAAGCGTTTTTTAAAGGTTTCTTCTCCCAATCGGAGCCACTTTCTTGGATCGTAATATTTTTTGTTTGGGTTTTCTGCTCCCTCGGGGTTTCCAATTTGGGTTTTGAGATAGTCTATGTTGTCGTTCATATAATCTCTAATCCCTTCCGTAAAAGCAAATTGCAAGTCGGTATCAATATTCATTTTAATCACACCATAGCCAATCGATTCTTCAATTTCGGCTTGGGTAGATCCAGAACCACCGTGAAATACAAAATCGACAGAGTTGGCTGGCAAGTTGTATTTTTCGCTGATATACTCTTGTGAATTTTTAAGAATTTTTGGAGTTAATTTTACATTACCCGGTTTGTAAACGCCGTGCACATTTCCAAAGGCAGCCGCTACGGTGAATTGATCGCTTACCGATTTTAATTCTTCAAAGGCATAGGCCACTTCTTCGGGTTGTGTATAAAGTTTTGAAACATCTACATCTGAATTATCTACCCCATCTTCTTCGCCTCCGGTGATGCCCAACTCAATTTCAAGGGTCATTTCCATTTTTTTCATGCGGCTGAGATAGTCTTTACAAATGGCAATATTTTCTTCCAGTGGTTCTTCAGAAAGATCAATCATGTGAGAACTAAAGAGCGATTTGCCATGTTGTTCATAAAAATGTTCGCTGGCGGTGAGCAAACCATCAATCCAAGGCAGGAGGTTTTTAGCACAATGGTCGGTGTGCAATATCACACTAGCACCATATCGAGGGGCAATTTCGTGAATGTGCATGGCACCGGCAATGGCACCGGCAATGGCTGCTTGTTGGTTTTCATTAGAGAGCCCTTTTCCAGCATTAAATTGTGCTCCGCCATTTGAAAATTGAATAATTACAGGGCTGTTTAGCGCCGCTGCGGTTTCTAAAACAGCATTAATGGTGTTGTTTCCGGTTACATTTACGGCCGGAAGGGCAAATTTCTTTTCTTTTGCTAAGGCAAAAACTTCTTGGACTTGTCTGCCCGTTAATACTCCGGCAGGGATGGTATTTTTCATTCAAATTGGTTTGGGGCAAAAGTATTAAACTTTTTGATTTTAAAAAGGATAATTGATTCCGATATTGAAAACGGCTTTGCGAAGACTCATGTCTGTTCCCCAACGCATGTCTTTTGGTTGGGCTGGGTTGTAGGTTTTAAAACCAGTGTCAAATCGAATAACAAAAAAATCGAAGTCGTAGCGGAGTCCAACTCCTGTGCCCAGTGCAAGTTCAGACAAATCTTGCCAGCCTTCAAAACGCATGGCAGGGTCTTCTATGGCATCCCACAAATTCCAAATGTTACCCAAATCGGCAAATAAAGCGCCATTGAGCGCAGCCACTAACGGAAAACGATATTCTAAATTAAAAGCTAACTTAAAATTAGCTTCATTAAATTCGTTTATATTACTACTGCTGCCCGGTCCCAATTTATAGGCTTTCCAAGCTCGGTTGTCATTGGTTCCTCCCGAAAAGAAGGAGCGTGTAAAGGGAATGTTGTTGGCATTGCCATAGGGAATGGCCACACCACCAAAAAAATGAAAAGCAATTATACGTTGTCGTCCCACCCGCCAATGCTTGATGAAGTCTAGTTCTGTTTTTATGTATTGCGAGGGTGACACGCCATTAAAACTAGTGCGTTGTTCGCTGTTATTTAAAAGTAAGTTATTTAAGAGTAAACCTACCCAATCGGTTTTCCATCGTAATTGATAGAAGGTTTCATCAAAAATATTTTCTTGGGTATTACTGCTAAAACTTAACGAAGATCCTAAAATAAGATTGTTGGCCGTGAGCCTGTTCCAGCGCTCTTGCACACCGTTCACGGTTTTATAGGCGGGGGTCTCTTGAGCAATGGCAGTTTCTTCATTGAGAACGGCATCCATAAAGGCGTTTGTTCCTTCAGGAATATTTAGGTTGTTGTTGCTGTCAAGCCAATTTTGGGGCAACTCAAGTCCTGTGGCAATGGTGTTTAATCGATCATAGGAATTGCGATAAACATTAAAATAATTTGAAATATTTTGGTTGTTTACAAATTCCAAATCAACCAATTTAAAAAGCCATTGATTTTTGTTGTTGGGTTTCCAGTCAAATTGATAAATACCGTTAAAAAACTGTTTGTCTAAACCGATGTTTTTTTGATAGCTTGTACCCAAAATCAAATTGGTTTGCGGATACATTTTTTTAGGAATCAGATCGCCTTTAACAAAGGGTAACATTATTCTGGGCACACTCAACTTTGCATCAGTGCTAAGTTCAAAAAGATTAAAAAAGCGGTCTTGATCTTGCGCAATATCTCGAGAAGCGCCCAAGTTTGTTTTCAGTCCCAATTCCAACAAAGCTGCACCTTTAAAAACATTTCGGATGCCTAAGCCACCGCCCAATCCAATACCAAAATCTTGAATGTTGGAATGCGATAAATCCAAATCAAAGTCTAGAGAAAAGCGTTCTTTGGGCGTAAGAAACACTTGTGCCTCTAGAGCCGTAGAGTCATTTTTTATGGGTGTGTAGGTGATACTGGGGTATTTAAAATTTTTGAGATTGGTAAAATAGCGGTAGGTAGCTGTTCGTTCTTCTTCACTATAAGGCTCATTTTGTTGAATTAAGATGCCCGAGGTTAAAGCACGTGGGTTGTATTTTAACTTGCCCTGAGAGAAAATACTAAAACCATTGTATTCTATGGAATCTGTAAATTGTTGAAAGGCATTTCCTTCCTGGTCATCATTCACATAAATATTTATTTTTCCTACCCTATTGATTTGATAGGGAATAGCTTTTAAAGAATCATTAATGCGTACGGTGGGGTTTTTTACCTCTATGGTAACGGGAATTTTTAGATCCTTTCCTGTGCTGTCAATTGCTGCAATAAATTTCAGGCTGCTTTGTTGAAAATTGTATACCCCATTGTTTTTGAAGAGACTGATCAGTCGTTCTCTTTCTTTATCAAAGTTCAACACTTCAAAGGGTGCTCCTTCTTCAATCCTTTGATTGTCTTTGTGCTTTTCGTATAGGGTTTGAATGGCCTGGCTTTCGGCTTTTAATTTAATGGTGTCTATAAGGTATTTTTTCTGGGGTTGAATATGATAGGCCAATGCTATTTTATGATCATCGAGTGAAATTTTTTCGGTATTCACAATTGCGTCAAAATAGCCTAAGTTTTTATAATATTGAATGATTCTCTTTTCAGAATTGTCAATGGCTAGTTCATTTTCTAGGGTAGGTGGTTCGCCCACTTTTTTAAGCCATTCATGAAAATTAATCACACTTTTTTCTAAGGCAAAAAGTTGTTTATCAGACAGCCATTGGCTCCATCGTTTCTTTCGATTGGTTTTTTTTTCTAACCAATGTTGAAAAAGCTTCTCTGGATGTGGATGCCCTCTTTCATAAAGCATTAAACGTATTGGAATGCCCAAAATACGTTGGTTGGGTTGGGTCGTAAGCAGCAAATTAACCGGATCATTTTTTACACTAATCGAATCATATATGATTCTATTTTCAACCACAAGGCGTTGTTGACCTTCCCAATTGCGGTGCACCACACAACTTTCTAGAATGATGCCTAGAGTCAAAAGAATGGTTAATTTTGCGATGTGGTGATTCAACGTGCGGATGATTATCGTTCAAAAATAATTCTTTTTTATGCTCTCTAACAAGCTACGTAAACAAATACAACAACTCAAGCTGAAAAAATACAGAAAGCAGTGGGGTCTTTTTGTGGCAGAAGGCGAAAAGGTTGTTTCTGATTTAATTGTTTCTGGATTTAGTGCAGAGGTGTTGCTGGCCACCAAGCCCTACAAAGGGCTAAGTGCCATAGAAATAACAGAAGAGCAAATGAAAACGGTCACCCATTTTTCTAGTGCCAGCCCTTTGTTGGGCGTGTTTCAAATGCCTGCCTCACCCATCAAACCACCCTCATCTTTTCACATGGTGTTAGATCAAATTAAAGATCCAGGCAATTTAGGCACGCTCATTCGGTTGTGCGACTGGTATGGCCTGTCTGATTTGGTTTGCAGTCCCGATAGTGTGGATGCGTTTAATCCCAAAGTGGTGCAAGCCAGTATGGGGTCTATTGCACGGGTCAAACTTCATTATCTTTCCCTCGATCAACATTTAGCAAATGTAAACGGCCCTCTTTATTTTGCCGATATGCAAGGGCAATCGGTTTATGAAGTCCAATGGCAACCCACCGCTGGGGCCTTGGTACTAGGTAGTGAATCCCATGGCATTTCGTCTGAACTCTATCGTTTTACACATCAAGCCATCACCATTCCAAAAGGCAATCTTGCTGCAGGGGGAGTAGAAAGTCTTAATGTGGCTGTGGCAGGTGCCATTTTACTCCATGATATTTTTCGCCCTAACATTATTCAAAAGTAAAATTAATAGCAAAGCCTCGGCTCAGCATTTTGGTAATTTTTCCTGTCCAAGGGCTGTTGGGATCATTGTCAGGAAGCATTTCATTTTGAATGGAAAAAATACCACGTATAGAAGGTGAAAATTTAAAATAAACTAAATAAAAGTCAAATCCTAAGCCCAACTCATAATTTAAGTTTTGAGTGGTGGTTCGAAACACGTTGCTGCGGTTGTCATCACGATTTTTGGCGTTGCTGGACAAGTTGAAATCGGTAGAAATGCCGGTGAGTAAAAAAGGTCTGTAATTGTTGATGCGTCGAACGTTGATTTTAAGCATTAAGGGTATATGAATAAAGGTGGATTTCACTTCTCGCTTCAGGTCACCTTCTTTTTCAAATTCAGCAAATTCGGGATAAATCAAATTTCGCTGGGAATAGTAGAGCCCTGGCTCTAATCGAAGATTAAAAAATTCATTTATTCTTAAATCGCCAATTAACCCCACATTAAATCCCGCTTTGGGTTCAACGGCAATGTCTTTATAATTGAGACTGGTATAATATTCAGGGATGTATTCAAATTTAAAATCGTATTGATTGGTTCCTAAAAAATAACCATAATGAACCAACCTTTTGTCAAAGTTGGGCAAGTTTGTAACTCGCTCTCGCAATGTTGGATATTGTCCAAAGGCAAGGCTTATTCCCCAAAAAAGGAAGGAAAGAAGGGTGTATTGTTTACGATTTAAATGCACTATAAATGGAAGCAACCCCTAGGGTTTGTGGATTGTCTTCTACTTCTATAAACCCATTTTTTTGCAAAATATTGTTGAAGGCTTGTCCACAAGGAAAAGCAGCAGCAGAATCTGACAAATAACGGTAGGCCGTTGGATCTTTAGCAAAGCGTTTGCCAATAAAGGGTAAAAAGTTTTGTGTATACCAACGATAGCCCCATTGAAGCAACTTGTTTTTTGGTACGGCTGTTTCTAGAACAACCACCTTTCCTTTGGGTTTTAACACGCGGTGAATCTCTTTTAACCCTTGGTCTAAATTTTCAAAATTGCGCACGCCAAAAGCCACCGTAACCACGTCAAAGCTATTGCTTTCGAAAGGCAAGTTTTCGGAATCGCCAAGTTGTAATTTTATTTTTTGACTAAGTTTTTTTTTATCAATCTTTTCTTTGCCCACGGCCAACATTTGGGGAGCAATATCGAGACCAATAATTTTTTGTGCAGAGGTTTTGTGTAGGGCGATGGCCAAATCGGCCGTACCGGTGGCTATGTCTAAAATGGTTTGAGGATTTTGTTGTGCTACCTGCTGCACCACCCGCTTGCGCCACAATTGGTCTATACGGAGTGTCATGATTCTATTAAGCCCATCATAGTGTTGGGCAATATGATCAAACATTTGTGTGACTTGTTCCTTTTTTGAACTGTCTTGATTTTCAAAAGGCTTTATGTTTTTGTGCATGGTGGCGGCAAAGATACGGATTTCTAACCGCTAAAAAACAGGTTTCAAACAGCTATGGTGGTTTAATTTGTATATTTGTAGCGTTATTTTCACTCACTATGAAAATTGTTATTGCCGGAGGGGGAGAAGTGGGCTTTCATTTAGCCAAGCTGCTTTCTTTTGAGGCGTTAGACATCACGCTCATCGACACAGATAAAGAGCGTTTAAACTATGCAGAGTCTCATTTAGATATAAAAACCCTTCGTGGGAATGCTTTGTCCATTGCTATGCTTAAGGAGGCTCAGGTGCATCAGGCCGACTTGTTTATTGCTGTTACTTCCATGGAGGCTACCAACATAACCTTGGCTGGTTTGGCGAAACAAATGGGCGCCGTGCGCACCATTGCTCGGATTTCCAATATCGAATTTAGTCAGCCCGATCAGGGGATTGATTTCAAGGCTCTAGGGGTTGATGAATTAATTTCACCTGAAGAACTGGCCGCCACAGAAATACAACAACTTCTTGATCAATCTGCCTTTACCAACAGCTATGAATTTGAATCTGGGGCACTTACACTTATTGGCACAACCCTTGAAGCCTCTGTGCCATTTGTTGGTAAAACCGTTAAAGAGGCAGCAGCGATTTTTTCGGATGTGCATTTTATGCCCATCGCCATTCAGCGAAAGGGAACACAATTTACAATCATCCCTCGTGGAGACAGCTGTTTTGAAGCCGGTGATACAGCTTTTTTTATTACCCTAAAAGAGGGTGTGGAAGAGTTGTATAAACTTACAGGAAAGAGCAAAACCACCATCCACAAAGTCATGATTTTGGGGGGCGGAAAAATTGGCCTCAATGCCGCCAAAGAATTGGCCGAAAAGAAAGTGAAAGTGACCATCATCGAAAAAGAAAAAAACAAAGCCTTCAGCATTGCCGAAGAATTGCCTAACGCCATGGTGATTCACGGTGATGGTTGCAATGTGGAATTATTGGAAGAAGAAGATCTTGGGCAAATGGACGCCTTCATTTCTGTTACAGGAAACTCGGAAACGAACATTATGGCGTGTTTAATGGCAAAAACCAAACAGGTCAAAAAAACCATCGCCTTGGTGGAGAATATGGATTATTTTGAACTTTCACAGTCCATTGGAATAGATACGCTTATCAACAAAAAGCTCTTAACGGCCAACACCATTTTTCGCTACATTCGACGTGGCGATGTGGTAGATATGACCACATTAAACAACCTTAATGCCGAGATTTTAGAATTTGAAGTCCATGAAAATTCTAAAGTTGCACACTATAAAATTCGTGATTTAGATTTTCCTAGAACAGCCATTATTGGCGGAGTGATTAAGCAAGGTGAGGGAATTATTGCTTTGGGCGATTATCAGATTGTGCCAGGCGATCGCATAGTGGTGTGCTGCTTGCCAAAAGCCATTAAGCGTATTGAACGTTTGTTTTTATAATCGTTTATGCAAAATATTAACCTTCGCATCGTACTTTTTTTGATGGGCATATTGTTGCTGTTTAACGGCGCTTTTATGTTGATGGCTGCTGGTGTAAGCTATTTTTATCAGGAAGATGTTGTGGTGGAGATCACTTTTGCCGCTTTTTCAGTTTTGTCTTTGGGTGCCCTTGCTGTTTTGGTTTTTCGAAAACACGAAACCAAAATTCAAAAACGCGAAGGCTATTTAATCGTCACTTTAGGATGGTTTCTAATGGCGCTTTCCGGGCTTTTGCCTTATTGGATTTCGGGAGCTATCCCTAGTTTTTCTGCCAGTTTTTTTGAAACCATGTCGGGTTATACTACCACAGGTGCGACCATATTAAATGACATTGAAGCCCTTCCCAAGGGCTTGCTCTTTTGGCGCAGCATGACCCATTGGATTGGTGGCATGGGAATTATTGTATTGGCCATTGCTATTCTACCCTTTCTAGGGATTGGTGGTTTCCAATTGTTTACAGCAGAAGTGCCGGGCTTGAGTAGCGATAAATTGCATCCTAAAATTGCTGACACAGCCAAGCGCCTGTGGTTAATTTATTTGGGCTTAACCCTCTTAGAAACGCTTTTGCTCACCGCTGCGGGAATGTCTTTTTTTGACGCCATAAACCACGCCATGAGTACACTTTCCACCGGAGGATTCTCAACCAAAAATGCAAGCATAGCCTTTTGGAACAACAACCCAACAATTCAATACATCATCATTTTCTTTATGTTTTTGGCCGGGACCAACTTCGTATTAAGTTATTTTGCTATTAAAGGGAAAATCAGCAAAGTCTTGCAAGATGATGAATTTAGATGGTATTCTTTTTTTGTCATAACTTTTGGCCTTCTGGTGGCTGCTTTAATTTATTTTAATGCCGATTTATCCAAAAGCAGTATAGCGCACCCGCAGCTATTAGGTCCTTTAGAGAGTGTGCTTCGACACGGTCTTTTTCAGGTGGTAGCCATCATCACCACCACTGGATTTGTAACGGCTGATTACACCCTTTGGATGCCCTTTCTCACCATTGTTTTCTTTGGATTGATGTTTTTGGGTGGATCGTCAGGGTCTACTTCTGGGGGGGTTAAAGTGGTGCGACACTTGCTCATGATTCGCGGTGGATTGTTAGAATTTAAGCGCGCCATTCATCCCAATGCCATCATTCAAGCGCGTTATAACAACAAAATTGTAGACGATTCTATTTCCTATAATATCCTTGGTTTTTTTATTCTTTATTTATTGAGTTTTATTATCGGTGCTCTTGGTTTTGGTTTTATGGGTATCGACTTTGAATCTGCTGTTGGTGTGGCTGCTTCAACCTTAGGCAATGTGGGTCCGGCACTCGGGCATTTTGGTCCCACACAAAATTATGAACTGCTTACAGAGGCTGGACAGTGGTGGGCCAGTTTTTTGATGCTTTTGGGGCGTTTAGAATTGTTTACTGTCTTAATCCTCTTTACGCCATTCTTTTGGAAAAAGACTTAAAAATCATATTTGTCTTTCCAACGTTTTTTTAAAAACGTTTTCATTTGTTCTTCTTTTGGGTTTTCACCAGGTTTGTAAAAACTTTGACCGGATATGTTTTCCGGTAAAAATTCTTGTAGAACAAAGTTATTTTCAAAATCATGCGCATACAAATAGCCTTGACCATACCCCATGGATTGCATCAATTCGGTGGGGGCATTGCGCAAGTGGAGTGGCACGCCCAAATTGCCCGTTTCATTAACAGTTTTTTGCGCTTCGTTGATGGCCCTGTAGGCTGCATTACTTTTTGGGGAAGCGGCCAAATAGAGCGTGCATTGGCTTAATAATATTCGGGCTTCTGGATACCCAACAGCCCGAACTGCTTGAAATGTATTATTGGCTAATACCAAGGCTGTGGGGTTGGCATTGCCTATGTCTTCTGCGGCTAAAATAAGTAAGCGACGGGCCACAAATTCAGGGGTTTCTCCTCCGGCAATCATCCGGGCTAACCAATACACAGCAGCATTGGGATCACTCCCCCGTATTGATTTGATAAAAGCCGAAATGATATCGTAGTGAAATTCCCCTTTTTTGTCAAATAAAAGGGGATTGCTTTGCACACATTGATACACATATGCATCTGTAATTTCTAATCCCTTTTCTGAATGCGATTGTACTACCAATTCTAAAATGGACAACATTTTTCTGGCATCTCCTCCAGACAATTCTAATAAAGCAGCCGTTTCTTTAAACGTTACTTGTTGTTCTTTTAAAAAAGGGTCTTGCTGCACGGCTTTGTCTAGAATTTGCAAAAGTGCCTCTTCTTTAAGAGGATATAGGCTGTACACTTGGCAGCGAGAAAGCAAAGCGTTGATGACTTCAAAACTCGGATTTTCTGTGGTAGCACCAATAAGCGTAACCACCCCTTTTTCTACGGCTCCTAAAAGTGCATCTTGTTGTGATTTGCTAAAACGGTGAATTTCATCAATAAAAAGAAGTGGGGTTTTTTGATCAAAAAGTCCTCCTTTCTGACTGGCTTTTTGAATGATTTCTCGCACTTCTTTTACCCCTGCGTTGATGGCTGAAAGTTGATAGAAAGGGCGTTCCTTTTCTTGCGCCATAAGCTGGGCTAGGGTCGTTTTTCCTGTGCCGGGTGGCCCCCATAAAATAAGAGAAGGTAAAACGCCAAGCGAAAGCATTTTGGAAAGTGCGCCCTCTTTTCCAACCAAGTGTTCTTGCCCATAATATTGGGAGAGGCTTTTCGGACGCATTCGTTCTGCCAGCGGAATGTTCATGGCCTAAATATAAAATATTATAAACGTTGTCTCACAATTTCATAGAGCACCACGGCGGTTGCCACCGATACATTTAAAGAATCGGTGTTTTCTTTCATTGGGATTTTAGCTTGTTGGGGAATAATTTTAAGCAGCCCCTTTGATATGCCTTTGTCTTCTGCCCCCATAATGATTGCTGTGGGCCCTTTGTAATCAAAGGTATAGATTGAATCAGAACCTTTTTCTGTAATGGCGGTGAAATTAAAGTTGAGGTCTTGCAGTTGATAGATCACATCTTTGAGATGATTTGTTTTTACAATGGGTACCTTAAAAATCCCTCCAGCCGAAGTTTTAACCACATCACCACTTAGGGGGGCACTGCCGCTGGCTGGCACCACCACACCGTCAACACCAACGGCTGCAGCGGTTCTTAAAATTGCGCCAAAATTTCGCACATCTGTAATGCCGTCTAACAGAATCAGTAAAGGCGCTTCTTTGCCTTTTAATTGTGCCACAAGCGTTTCTATAGAGAGTGCTGCAACGGCAGCCATTTGAGCTGCCACCCCTTGATGGTTTTTGTTGTCAAAACGATCAAAGCGTTCTTTGGGTACATAACTTATGGCAATGTTCTGTTGGTGGAGTTGTTGTTGCAGATGATTGATTTGAGGATTATTACTGCTTTTTAAAAGCCAAACTTTCTCAATGCTTTTTCCTGCGGCAAGCGCTTCCATTACGGCTCTAATACCATAAATGGTTGTGCTTTGGTCGGTATGTTTTGTGTTCACGTTTTATGGAGTGTTTTGGTCTAAATGCTGCACCAGGTTGCGAAGCATTTCTTCGTTTTTTAGTTTGACCTTATTTTGGTCAACATAGGTTTGATAGGTTTTGGCGTCAAAGAACTTTAATTTCAACATTTTTTTGTGTGAACCTTCTACTTGTATGCCTTGGTCTCCTTTCGTAATAATATAAAAACTGCGATCGACCCAAGTCGGAAGAGGGCCTTCGCTACCCCCTGAAGCGGGTGCTGGAATGGCATCTTTTCTAGGTTGCTCGAGTTCTTTTTTCAGATAGTGTAAAAGGCGGAATTGCTGTCCTTCAAAAACAACTTGAAAAACGCCATCAACCGTCTCGTAGTTTTGAAGTGCAATTTTAGCTCTAACAAATGGGGTGCCTTGATGTATTAATCGAAATTGACTATCGGGCAAAATTTTATATCGTGTTCCCGTTTCATTTTCAAATTCAAAAATTTGATAGCCCATATGGTAGCGCATTTGTCCTTCAAAGCCTCTATTGGTGTCAAACACTAGGGCAGTTTTTTCGAAGTCATCGTTTAAATAGGGAGATCCTTTGTAATTCTGATTGTCGGCAACCAATTTCACTAAATTGATATTGCCGGCCCGAAACAAGTCACGTTCACTCACAGAGATTAGCTGACCCCTCAGTTGCGAGACATAGCTAAGCAGCAGAAGGAATACAAAAAGGTTTTTCATTGTGTAGTATTATTAAAAAAAAAGCACCTATAAAAATAGGTGCTTTTTATCAATTAACAAGCGGATGCTTATTTAGTATCCCACCACAAACGGGTATCTTGATTGTCTGGCCCTTGAGCCGAC
>CAZTYX010000005.1:0-11077 GCA_964617385.1 uncultured Flavobacteriaceae bacterium
ATGAATTATACAACACTTATTTCAAGCCTGTAATTTCTATACCAAGTAAAGCAACTCTTAGAGAAATTTTTCAAGACAATGACCAAGGTGATTCGGGTTATGTACCGGATTAAATTAAATCATCGGCATATATTCTTCTTTAAATTCAGGGAGATATTCGTATATTAGTTTAATTAATAACCATAAATCAATTTAAAATGAAAAAGTATTTACTATTAGTTTTTTCACTTTCATCTATTTTATCTTATTCTCAAGGAATAACTGGAGTTACAACAACTGAAGATAAATATTCAAAAGCTATTGCTAAAATGACATCTGAATATGAATCAAATCAGTATACCACATTTGATGAGATATATACTGATGAAACTGTTTTTATAATTAACGGAAATAATTTCAGTAAAGAGCAAGTTAAACAAGCTTATATGGCTCACCATAATTTATTATACACTGATATTGCTTTGCCTTGGAGTTTTACCGAAACCACTGTTTATGACGAAAACAATAATAATCAAGTTTGGAGTCATTTTTACACAAATTGGACTGGTAAAGTTAAACGTAACGGAGAGGAAGCAACTATTCCTGTTTTTGCATCTTTTAAATGGGTAGATGGAAAAGTTGTTACTTCTAGTTGGATTTATGACCCAACAATTGAAATGAGAGAAATGAAAAAGGCTGGATTATTAAAGTAATATACTATCAAACAATTTTATACCCTCCCAAGTGGAGGGTTTTTTTTACTCCAATGGACACAATCCAAATCCACTCTTATCCTTTTATAAAGCAACTTTTAAAGTAAAGATTTCTCTATCCTGTTTCAGGGGGTGGTTGTAGGGATTTGAGTGGAGACATGATGGGAGAAATACTCAATTAGATGTGCCGCTGTCCTGAGGCCCAATCGATGGAATCAGCGGCATATGTAACTTTTCTTTTAATTTCGGTCTAAAACCAAAACATTCCAATAAATATTGAGTTTTGTAATTGATTATAATCTTTTTTTCTTTGATGATGCTTGTGTTCAAATAGTGTGTGAGTGAGGAAATAAAAAAAGGGATAACATTATGTTATCCCTTCATTTATATGTGACCTCGGCAGGATTCAAACCTGCAACCTCTTGAGCCGTAATCAAGTGCACTATTCAGTTATGCTACGAGGCCTAAACGAGTGCAAATATAAATTTTTTACTTCCTAAAAAAAAGGCAAAACTTCTAATTCTTAATAGTATCTTGTCCCCATACAAATGTAAAATGGAATTTATCGCCATTCTTGTGGGTTTAATCCTCTTAGTACAAGGAGGGGATTGGTTGATGAAAGCGGCTGTGGGACTGTCATTACGTCTAAAAATCCCCAAAATTGTAATTGGAATGACGGTTGTTTCTTTTGCCACTTCAGCACCAGAACTCATTGTGAGTTTGCAAGCGGCCCTTTCGGGCTATTCTGATATGGCTTTAGGCAATGTGATGGGGTCCAATGTGGCCAATCTAGCCTTTGTGTTGGGCATTGTCATTCTAATTACACCCATTAAAGTTGCCAAAAGCTTTTGGAAAACCGATTGGAGCATGATGTTTTTTGTGTCCCTTTTGTTATATTTTTTGCTAGCGCAAGACGCCATGTTGTCTCGTGGGGAGGGCATATTGTTAGTTATACTGCTAATGGCCTTTATTATATTTTTATTTAAATTCCAAGAGAAAGCGGTGTTAGAAGAATCGGGTGAGGTTTTGGAAGCAGTATCAATGCAACAGATTTTATGGCTCTTGCCTTTAGGTGGTTTTGCCCTGTGGTTAGGATCTGAAACCTTGGTGAAAGGTGCTGTAATATTAGCTCAGGAACTTGGTGTGAGCGAGCGTATTATAGGGATTTCTATCATATCGGTGGGCACTAGCATCCCCGAACTATCGGCTTCCCTTGTGGCTATTGCTAATAAAGAAAAAGCCATTTCGTTGGGCAATCTTATCGGCTCAAATATCTTTAACATTCTTGCCGTCTTAGGATTAACAGCTCTTGTCCAACCCCTCGAAGTGAGTGATTTGTCTTTAATAAATCGCGATATTTTTTGGATGCTGAGTATTTCTTTTTTGGTTTTACCTCTTGTTTTTTTTCCTACAAAAAGTACTCTGGGAAGGGTTGAGGGCATTATATTATTAACGGCCTACGCACTGTTTTTATATCCTCTTATTTTTAGTTAAGTACAAAAAAAAACCTCCACTATGGGAGGTTTTAATACTTGAGTTATTTGATAATTAAACCTTAGCTGATTTAACGGTTTTAATGATACGTGCTGCAATTTTATAAGGATCACCATTAGACGCAGGACGTCGGTCTTCTAACCAACCTTTCCATCCTTTTTCAACCGTCATAATTGGAATTCTAATTGATGCCCCACGATCAGAAACGCCAAAGCTAAATTCATTAATAGATTGTGTTTCGTGTTTTCCAGTAAGACGCTGGTCATTGTATGCGCCATACACTTCAATGTGTTCTTTCACTACAGGACGGAACGCTTCACAAATTTTCTCATAAGTTTCTTTAGAACCACAAGTTCTTAAAGTTGTATTAGAGAAGTTAGCATGCATTCCAGAACCATTCCAGTCAGTATCACCAAGAGGTTTTGGATGCCAGTTAATGGCCAAACCATATTTTTCACCCAAACGTTCTAGGAGGTAGCGTGCCACCCAAATTTGGTCCCCTGCATCTGCTGCTCCTTTAGAGAAACCTTGGAATTCCCATTGTCCGGCAGCAACCTCAGCGTTGATTCCTTCAATGTTCAATCCAGCCTCGAGGCATTGATCTAGGTGCTCCTCAACCATTTCGCGACCAAAAGCGTTTTTGGCACCAGCTGAGCAATAAAATTGTCCTTGTGGAGTTTGGTCTCTTGGGAAACCTAAAGGAAGATTCGTTTCTGGATCCCAAAGAAAATATTCTTGTTCAAATCCAAACCAAAAGTCATTGTCATCGTCATCAATAATAGCACGACCGTTTGATTCGTGGGCGGTGCCATCGGCGTTTAAAACTTCTGTCATCACCAACCATCCATTTTTGCGATCGGGATCGGGATAAAGGGCAACAGGTTTGAGAAGACAGTCTGAAGCGCCTCCCTCGGCTTGTTGCGTTGAAGAACCGTCAAAAGACCATATCGGGCAATCTGCTAATTTGCCACTAAAGTCTTCCACAATTTTTGTTTTGCTTCTTAAATTGGCTGTGGGCTTATAACCATCTAACCAAATGTACTCGAGTTTGGATTTATTCATAGTGATTTAATTTATTGAAAAACAAAAATAAAATTTTATCTCACTCCCCCTCAATAGAATTGTCAAGAATAAAGCAAATCAAAAAATTTTTATCAAAACCCCATTTTTTTTAGGGTAAAATTTAAAAAATGACAAAAAAATGACCGAAACCCCCTAACTGCTTCAAAATATTTACATTTGCTTTTAAAAAAATACCCAATGAACAACCTCCGACAACTCAATGTACATGCTTTAGCCAAAACATCTTTTGTACCCCATCAAACGCGGAAAGAGGATATATTTGCCACCTTTGGTGCTGCTGTTTTTCACGATGAAGTGTTGCAGCAATATCTAGACAGAAGTGCCTATGATGAGATGCAAACCATCATCAAAAAGGGAAGTAAAATTCATTTGGTCTTGGCGAATCAAATTGCAGCGGCCTTAAAAACTTGGGCGCGTTCAAAAGGGGCTACACATTATACGCATTGGTTTCAACCCCTCACGGGTTCAACAGCAGAAAAACACGATGCCTTGTTTGATCTCACTAAAAACCATAAACTGATAGAAAAGTTTGAGGGCAATCAGTTGGTGCAACAAGAACCCGATGCTTCCAGTTTTCCTAGTGGCGGTATTAGGAATACATTTGAAGCCCGGGGCTATACGGCTTGGGACCCCACTTCGCCTGCGTTTATTTACGACAATACACTTTGTATTCCGACCATATTTGTGTCTTACACCGGAGAAGCCTTAGATTTTAAAACACCTTTGCTCAAATCGCTCTCAGCCTTGGATGAAGCCGCCACTGAAATCTGCAAATTTTTTGATAAAAGCATCACGAAAGTATATGCAACATTGGGGTGGGAGCAAGAATATTTTCTTATAGACCGTTCCTTGGCACAAACACGCCCCGATCTTTTGCTTTGTGGGCGAACGCTATTGGGACATGCACCCGCAAAAGGGCAACAACTCAACGATCATTATTTTGGTTCCATTCCGGGTCGGGTTATGGATTTTTTGAAAGAACTTGAGCAAGAATGTTTGGTATTGGGCATTCCTCTAAAAACCCGTCATAACGAAGTTGCCCCAGGGCAATATGAACTTGCACCCGTGTTTGAAGAAGCAAATTTGAGTGTGGATCACAATGCTTTGTTAATGGAAATTATGAAGCATATTGGACTCAAACACAATTTTGAAGTCTTTTTTCATGAAAAGCCTTTTGCAGGCATCAATGGTTCTGGAAAACATTGCAATTGGTCATTGATCAACGATCAAGGAGTCAATTTGCTAAGCCCAGGAAAAACGCCCATGAGCAATCTTCAATTTTTAACTTTTTTCATCAATACTATTGCGGCTGTTTTAAAACATGAAGCTTTGTTAAGTGCTTCTACTGCAAGTGCCAGTAATGACCTGCGGTTGGGCAATGATGAAGCACCTCCCACCATTTTTTCTGTGTATATTGGAAAACAATTGCAACAGGTGCTAGATGATCTAGAAAATGTTTCTAAAGGAAAATTATCTCCCGAAGAGAAAACCGATTTAAAATTGAATGTGGTTGGTAAAATTCCTGAAATTTTATTGGATAACACCGACCGCAATCGGACCTCACCCTTTGCGTTTACTGGAAATAAATTTGAATTCCGAACTGTGGGCGCAAAAAGTAACTGTGCTCAGCCACTCATTGCCCTCAACGCAATGGTTACAGAACAGCTGCAAGAATTTAGTGCAGCGGTGGATGCTTTAGTGGATCAAAAGGGGATGAAAAAAGATGACGCCATTTTTAACCTTTTACGGGACCGTATCAAAACCATAAAAGAAATTCTTTACGAAGGAGATGGCTATAATGAAGCTTGGAAAAAAGAAGCAGCCAAACGAGGCTTAAGTAATTATAATAGTACTCCTGAAGCACTTAAGGCACTGCAAAAAGTTGAGTCTGTAGCATTGTTTGAAAAACTGAATATTTTATCGCCTCGCGAAATGCAAGCACGCCATCAGGTGGCTTTAGATGAATATACCTTACGGATACAAATTGAGTCTAGGACACTAGGTGATTTGGCAAGAAATCATGTTATTCCAACAGCCATCAAATACCAAAATATATTAATAAAAAATGTGCAAGGCATCCAGGCTATTTTTGGCAAACAACATGACATTCGAGTTGAAGAACAATTGCAATTAATTCAAGCCATTTCAATGCACATTGCCGAAATCAATGCCGGTATTACAAAAATGATCAATGCGCGAAAAAAAGCCAATACCATAGCTTCTAGTGAAGACCGAGCTTTGGCTTATGCACAAAAAGTACAACCGCTTTTGGGCACCATTCGATATCATTGTGACAAGCTTGAGCTCACTGTGGATGATGAAATTTGGCCTCTCGCTAAATACCGTGAGTTGTTATTCTTACGTTGATAACTAAATTGCTTTAGTCCTTAGATTTTCTTGAAAATGGACTACTTTTGAGGGGTCAACAAAAACATGAGTTCAGAGCGATATCTTTTACGAGGTGTTTCTGCCCAAAAACAGGATGTGCACCAAGCAATTAAAAACATAGACAAAGGACTTTATCCCAAGTCTTTTTGTAAAATTATTCCTGATATTCTTACTCAAAGTCCAGAGCACGCCTTGGTTATGCACGCTGATGGCGCTGGAACAAAATCATCTTTAGCTTATATCTATTGGAAAGAAACCAATGATTTATCAGTTTGGAAAGGGGTGGCTCAAGATGCACTGGTGATGAATTTAGATGATTTGCTTTGCGTGGGCATCACAAAAAACATAGTGCTTTCTTCCACCATAGGCCGGAATAAGAACAATATTCCAGGTGAAGTAATCAAGGCTATAATTGAAGGCACAGAAGAATTTATCGCAAAAATGCAATCCTATGGTGTGGACATTCAAAGTGCTGGTGGAGAAACCGCCGATGTAGGTGATTTGGTTCGAACTATAATTGTGGATTCTACCGTTACAGCACGCATAAAACGCTCAGATGTAATTGATAATGCGAATATTCAAGCCGGTGACGTAATCGTTGGCTTGGCGTCTTTTGGACAGGCTATCTATGAAGACGAATATAATGGAGGCATGGGAAGCAATGGTTTGACCTCTGCCCGACATGATGTTTTTTCCAAAAAGTGGGCTCAAAAATATCCTGAAAGTTTTGATCCAGAAGTGCCTGATGCATTGGTTTATTCGGGGAGCAAAGACCTCACCGAAAAACCCGAAGTTATGCCACTAGATATAGGTAAAATGGTTTTGTCTCCCACACGCACCTATGCGCCCATAATGCAGCGTATTTTTGAAGAAGTAGGACGCCATAACATTCATGGTTTAATCCATTGCAGTGGTGGTGCACAAACGAAAATTCTACATTTTGTGGATCAACTGCACATAATTAAAGATCATCTTTTTGAACCGCCCCCATTGTTCCAAATGATTCAAGAGGAATCAGGCACATCCAATCGAGAAATGTATCAAGTCTTTAATATGGGGCACCGCATGGAATGCTATGTGCCTCAAACAGTAGCCGAATCCATTATTGCCATTGCAAAAGAGTTTGGAGTGGCCGCTCAAATTGTGGGAAGGGTAGAGGCTGCCCCGCAAAAAAAATTAACCCTTGTGCTTCCTAATGAACGCGTGGAATATTAAGTGGTCTAACAAAAAATAATGTAGCCTTTTAGCAAAAGAAAATAGTCATGTTAGAAAAACTTAGAATCATAAAACAGCGTTTTGATGAGGTCTCAGATCAAATCATTCAGCCCGATATTATAGCAGACCAAAAGCGTTATATTCAATTGAACAAAGAGTATAAAGATTTGTCTGTGTTGGTTGAAAAGATGAATCATTATCAAACGGTTTTGTCTAATATTGAAGAGGCCGAAGCGATGATCAAGCAAGAATCCGATCCTGAAATGTTGGAAATGGCACGCTTAGAATTAGAACAAGCGAAAGAAAATCTGCCTCAACTGGAGGAGGAAATTAAAATTTTACTCATCCCCAAAGATCCTGAAGACGCTAAAAACGTTGTGGTTGAAATCCGCGCCGGTACTGGGGGAGATGAAGCTAGTATTTTTGCTGGTGATTTGTATCGTATGTACAGTAAATATTGCCAATCCAAAGGTTGGTCTTGCAGTTTGGTTGACGCCAACGAAGGCACTGCTGGAGGGTTTAAAGAAATCATTTTTGAAGTTAATGGTGAAGATGTTTATGGCACTCTAAAATACGAATCTGGAGTGCACCGTGTGCAGCGCGTGCCTCAAACGGAAACACAAGGGCGTGTGCATACTTCTGCTTCTACGGTAATGGTGCTGCCTGAAGCCGAAGAGTTTGATGTGGACATCGATATGAATGAGGTGCGCATTGATTACTTTTGCTCCTCTGGCCCTGGTGGGCAATCGGTTAACACCACCTATTCCGCGGTACGTTTAACCCACGAACCTACAGGAATTGTGGCACAATGTCAGGATCAAAAGTCACAACATAAAAATAAAGACAAGGCTTTAAAAGTATTGCGTTCTCGTTTGTATGAATTAGAATTACAAAAAAAATTGGCTTCGGATGCGGCCAAACGTAATGCGCTTGTTTCTTCAGGTGATCGTTCGGCCAAAATACGTACCTATAATTATCCACAAGGGCGGGTTACAGATCATCGTATTGGTCTCACTCTATATGATCTCCCCAACATCATTAATGGTGATATTCAGAAATTAATAGACGAGTTGTTGCTTTACCAAAACACTCAAAAAATGAAAGAAGCAGGAGAAGAAGTCTTATGAAACAACGTTTGCTTATTGAACAAATAAAACATAAACAATCCTTTCTTTGTGTGGGATTGGATGTTGACTTAGAAAAAATTCCCACTTTTCTCCAATCCGTTGATGATCCGCTTTTTGAATTTAGCAAAGCCATTGTTGATGCCACAGCGCCCTATGCGGTTGCCTTTAAGCCCAATACTGCTTTTTTTGAAGCTTATGGAACCAAGGGTTGGGCCTCTTTAGAAAAACTTATAGTTTACATCAATGAAAATTATCCCGAAATATTCACCATTGCAGACGCTAAACGAGGGGATATTGGTAATACAGCTGCACGATATGCCAAGGCCTTTTTCGAAACGCTAGGGTTTGATGCCGTCACAGTGGCACCCTATATGGGACGCGATGCTGTGGAGCCATTTTTAACCTTTGCAGACAAACATGCCATTTTGTTGGGTTTAACATCAAACGCGAGTGCAGCCGATTTTCAATACACCTTAGAGGGCAACACACCTCTGTTTGAAAAAGTGCTCACCCTCAGTCAGGAATGGCAAAATGCCTCGCAACTTATGTATGTGGTGGGCGCCACAAAGCCCGAGGCGCTTAAAAAAATTAGATCTCTTTTGCCTGAAGCCTTTCTTTTGGTGCCCGGTGTGGGTGCCCAAGGGGGGCAATTAGCAGCCGTGGCTCAAGCGGGACTTAATGCTAATTGTGGTTTGTTGGTTAATTCTTCAAGAGGCATCATTTATGCTGGTAATGATGAAAGCTTTGCCCAAGCTGCAGCCCAACAGGCCAGAGCGCTTCAACAAGAAATGAAGGGCTATTTATCCACTATGAATATTTGCTAATGCTACATTATTCTTGTTTAAAAAATGCCGATCCTAATGCCTCATGGCTCACTTTTATTCATGGTGCGGGAGGGAACTCTTCCATTTGGCATCCACAAGTTCGGTTTTTTAAACGGTTTTATCACCTACTGCTTATTGATCTAAGGGGACATGGAAAATCGGCTGAGCATCAGTTTGAGGAGGAATATACTTTTGACAATGTGACCGCTGATATTGTGGAAGTTTTAGATCAAGAAAATGTTGAAAAATCCCATTTTGTGGGTATTTCATTGGGTAGTATTCTCATCCGAAAACTGGCCGATAGTCATCCTGAACGGATGTCAAAACTTATTTTAGCCGGTGCTATTTTGGATTTAAATTTACGGTCAAAATGCCTCATGTTTTTAGGTAAGGCAACCCAATCTTTGTTGCCTTTTATTTGGATCTATACCTTTTTTGCTCACGTAATAATGCCTTATAGAAATCATCGTGCCGCTCGGTCACTTTTTATTAGGGAAGCAAAAAAACTATCCCAGCAAGAATTTTTACGGTGGTATAAACTCACCCACGATTTGTTGCCTCACCTCAAATATTTTAGACAAAAAAAGATAAAAGTTCCTACGCTCTATATTATGGGTAATCAAGATTATATGTTTTTATCTTTTGTTAAAAAGAATGTGGCTGAAGACCAGAGTGCCGACTTATTGGTGCTGAGCAAATGTGGCCATGTAGTCAACATAGAACGCCCTGATGAATTCAACCAAGGCATGTTGCGTTTTCTTCAAACAGATTAAGTAAAGATGACGGTCTTATTGTTATACACCATCACTTTTCTTTCGGTGTGTAACTTCAAAGCACGAAGCAGCACCAAGCGTTCTAAATCACGTCCTTTGTCAATAAAATCTGAAACATTGTGGGCATGAGACACACGTGTGATATCTTGTTCAATGATGGGTCCTGCATCCAATTCTTCAGTCACATAATGACTGGTGGCGCCAATAATTTTAACCCCTCTTTCAAAGGCAGAGTGGTAGGGTTTAGCTCCTGGAAATGCAGGTAAAAACGAATGGTGAATGTTGATTATCTTATCGGGATATTGATTGATTATATTGCCTGAAACAACTTGCATATAGCGTGCTAAAACGACACAGTCCACCTCGTGTTTTTGAAGTAGTTCAAGCTGTTTTTCTTCCGCTTGTGGTTTGTTTTCTTTGGTGACTTCCACATGGTAAAATGGTAAATCAAAACGTTTAGCAATATGTGCTAAATCTTTGTGATTGCTCAGCACAAAAGGTATTTCACAATGCAATTTACCCGCTTGCTGTTGTGCTAATATATCATAGAGACAGTGTTCGTATTTAGAAACAAAAACAGCTAGTTTGGGTTTCTTTTCTTCGAGATAAAAGGCACAATTTAAACCAAAAGGAACTCCCAGCTCAGTATTAAAAACCTGTTTAAATTCTTTAAAAGAAGTGCCGTCAAAATGGCCCTCAATAACCACACGCATAAAAAAGGCACTGTGAATGCGATCTACATATTGATCAATATAAACGATGTTGCCTTGTCTTTGGTGGATAAAATTAGTTATGGCTGCAATAATTCCTTTTTTATCCTGACAATGCATTAATAAAATCAAACGCTTCATGAGGTCTTTAAAATTTTGTGCAAAATACTAAAAACCATAAGTTATTATGTCTTGCCATACTTTGTTTTTAGGATAAAAAAAAACCTTCTGCACGGCAGAAGGTTTTTTTGTGATGAGAAAAATCTCTTTTAGTGTTGGTTCAATCTAAAGTCAGCATAGGCATCCATTCCGTGTTCAGAAATATCAAGCCCTCTCACTTCTTCATCTGAAGTCACACGAAGTCCCATGGTTTTTTTGATAGCAAAAAGGAAGACGAATGCGGTGGCACATGAAAAGGCTCCCACAACGCCCACGCCAATGAGCTGCGCAATAAATTGTTCCATGCCGGCTAAGGCGCCAAAGAGGCCCACAGCCAAGGTGCCCCAAATACCGCAAATTAGGTGCACGGCAATAGCTCCCACGGGATCGTCTAATTTGAGGCGGTCAACCAAGGCAACGCCTAACACAATAATAACACCAGCAATCAATCCGATAAGAATAGCGTCGGTAGGACCCATTTGATCTGCGCCAGCGGTTATTCCAACAAGCCCACCCAAGACGCCATTCATAAACATCGTGATGTCAAAGTTTTTGTAGAGAATATTTGAAAAAAGAGCAGCAGCAACACCACCGGCAGCAGCGGCCAAGCAT
>CAZTYX010000005.1:11087-41750 GCA_964617385.1 uncultured Flavobacteriaceae bacterium
GGGGCGATTCCTCTGCTGCCCGTGCCGCTGCTAGCCGCAGCAGCAGCAGCTGCGCCCCCATTGGACTGTTGAGAATCGATCAGAGGACTTGTCGAGGCAAGGGTGGAAGCAACACCTCCGGCAGCAGCGGCCAAGCATGTTGTTACTAACGTTAATGAAGTAAGTTCAGGATCGGCAGACAATACAGATCCGCCGTTAAAACCAAACCAGCCTAACCAAAGGATAAGTACACCAGCAGCAGCTAGCGGAATATTGTGCCCCATGATGGCTCTGGGTTTGCCATCTGAGCCAAATTTCCCAATTCGAGCGCCTAATAAATACACTGCAATAACAGCGGCCCAACCGCCCACAGAGTGCACGAGTGTGGATCCGGCAAAGTCATAAAAACCAAGACCGTCTAAAAATCCGCCGCCCCATTTCCAAGAACCTACAATGGGGTAGGTAATGCCCACATAAAGGACAGTAAACAACATAAAGCTGCTGAGTTTAATACGTTCGGCAACAGCACCAGATACAATAGTAGCGGCGGTGGCAGCAAACATCCCTTGGAAGAGGAAGTCAGTCCACCATGTGTAGCCGCCATCGGCATAGGCAGCTGTCATTCCACCCTCGGGCGGTGCGATTCCAAAACCAGCGAATTTAAAAAAGCCAGAGGCACCTTCTTCAAATCCAGGATACATTAAATTAAATCCACCCAGACAATAGATTAATAGTCCAATGGTGATTACAAAAAAGTTCTTAAACAATATGTTTACTGTATTTTTTTGGCGTGTTAAACCGATTTCTAAAAACGAGAAACCGAGGTGCATAAAAAATACGAGTGCTGTACAGATCATCATCCATACGTTGTTGGCAGTAAATAGTGCAGCGTTTTCCATAGATATAATTTTTTAGTTTAGAGATTCTCCGCCCTTCTCTCCGGTGCGGATACGATAGGCTTCGTCTACAGGAAGAACGAAGATTTTTCCATCGCCTACACGGTCGGTGGCAGCAGATTTAATAATTGCATTAATAGTGGGTTGAACAAAGTCGTCGTTAACAACAATAGAAAGGTATCTTCTTTGTATTTCTGAGGTGCTATAGCTTATGCCTCTATAAACGTGGCCTTCTTTTTCGTTGCCTACGCCTGTAACGTCCCAATAGCTAAAGAAGTTTACTTCTACATTGTGAAGGGCTTCTTTTACTTGTTCAAACTTTGATTTTCTGATAATTGCTTCAATTTTTTTCATGATATTTAATTTTTAAGTTAGAATAGGTTTAAAAATACAGATAGCATTTTAAACTATTCCATTAAAATGAGTAAATGGCAGCAACCACAAACGAGCTTAAACGATCTGACATTTCACTGGGTGAGATGGCAAAGATCTCGGCCGAACACGAATCGATTCTAAATTCGGGTTTTAGGATAAAATTTCCTGAAGAGATGCTGGCGGTTAGGGTTAGTGAGAAGTTGTCGGCATCGCCTTCGCTCACCAGTGCACCAAAACCATCGGTTTCAGAAAAATATTCTCCTCGGAGGCCAATTGCAAAACTGTCATTGGCTGTTATTTGTGGGTAGAGGGCTAGTCCAGAAAAGCCGGTATCGCCTTCAAGAGAAGCTGAGGTAGCATTAATGCCCAAGAAGAAATTGTCACTAAGATCAAACCCTCCGGTATAATCAACTTGTGCATATCCATCACCTCCTAAAAAATTGACATACTGCCCATAGAGTCCTAATTGTGCGCCAAAAGCGGTATACCGATCATAATTCGCCTCTGTTTGATCCGTTTGGTTAAACACACCCAACATTAATGAAACATCATCAGTGAGTGTAAAATCAGCTTTTAGACCCGTATGTGAAAAGGGGCCATAAGAAAACATGTATGAGGTTGAATAGTTAAAGTTGGCCACCGGAGAAATAACTTCATAGCCTAAAAAGGTATTGAAATTTCCCATTGTGATTGTCACTCCCTCGTCAATGGTGTAGTAGGCATACAATTGATTCACCATTTCGGATGAATTGCCTACCGATCCAAAAACAGCATCAGAGCCTCTGGGGCCAAAAGCAACATCGGCCACAAACCCTGATTTTTCACCTTCATAAGACACAATAAAGTTGGCCATACCCAAGGCAAAACCATTTAAATTGGCAAATGAAGTGGCTGGCGCTACAGGATCTTCTGAAAAGCTGGCTCTAAAATAGGTGTCAACACTTCCGCTAAAGGAAAAAGTTGCCTCATTTTCTTCAGAAGATTCTTCTGTTTCTTGGGCGTTCATTAGCGAAACGTTTACACTGGTGAAAGCCAGTCCCAAGATTAAATAATTCTTTAAATTTTTCATAGTTATAAATAATTTTAATGATGCTCAAAAGTATTCATGTTTTAAAGTGACTATGAAAAATAGGGGGGTTAAAATTTAATTTTTATTATATATTTAAAATATACCCCTAAAAAATAGGGGTATCTTAAAATATATTGTTTGATTTTATAAAAAGGCTACAAAAAAGCCTTAGGTCAGTTAATTTTATGATTTGAATGCAAAGTGCCCAAATGCAACGGCACCCAAACCACCGGCTACACTTAAAAGTGCATAGGTAAAGAAGCTCAATGTTTGCCCGCTTTTTAGTAGGTGTAGACTTTCTGCACTAAAGGTTGAAAAGGTGGTGAGTCCACCACAAAACCCAATGCCTGCAAATAAATATAAGTTGGATCGTGCAGTATCATATTTTAGTGTCCAACCCAATAGCAGGCCAATCAAAAAACAGCCTAAGTAGTTGGCCAAAAGCGTTTGCCAAGGAAAACTGTTTTTGGGTATTCCCATAAAGTTACTTATCAAATAGCGGACTATACTGCCCAATCCACCGCCGAGAAAAATGATGATAAGGTTTTTCATTTTTGGGTAAGCCATTTAATGCAAAGCAATAATGTGAAAGCAATAAAAAACCCAATGAGAATCTTATAACTCCCTTTAAAATATTCTTTTTGCTTTTGTTTATCCCTCCTATAGGATAGTACAACAGCAATAACAAAGGCGATTACAAAGAGGAGTGCAAACAACAGTTGACCCGAAGAAAACATGAATGATTTTTTTTCTAAATTAGAAATTAATTTGTTCTAATCAGAAAAACAACCAAGAGAATGCTAAAAAAACCGATTGCGGCCGTAGCTGATTTTCACAAGGCCTTTGAACTTGAGATCAATCAACACCCAACTGTATCACTATCCAATGACATAAAAATGTTACGTTACAATTTGATGAAGGAAGAAAATGAAGAATATTTAGAAGCCGTCCAAAATAACGATTTGGTGGAGGTTGCCGATGCCTTAGGCGACATGCTTTATATTTTATGTGGTACCATTATAAGTCATGGCATGCAAGATAAATTAGAAGCTGTTTTTGATGAAATCCAAAGAAGCAATATGAGTAAACTGGGTGCGGATGGAAAACCGATTTATAGAGAAGACGGAAAAGTAATGAAAGGACCGAACTATTTCAAACCCAATATTGCTGCTATTTTGAAAGCGCCATAGTGTGTACCGCACGTCGCCATCCAAAAGGATCTTCTCCTAGATTGTATTGGATTGAAGTGATTTTTGATTTCAACAAATCGGCCATAGGGTTTTCAACTTCTTCCAATGTATAATGCTGGTCTTGGTAGCCGAACCCTTTAATAGGGCTCACAACCACAGCCGTTCCAGAACCAAAAATCTCTTTAAGTGATTTGTTTTGATGTGCAGCAATGAGTTCACTTACCTTGATAGGACGCTCTTCCACATTAATATTTAAGCTTTTGGCAATGGCAATAACACTTTTTCGAGTGATGCCGTCTAAAATTCGGTCACTTGTTGGGGCTGTGATTAGGGTATCATTGATACGAAAAAAAATGTTCATTGTTCCAGCCTCTTCGAGATATTCATGCGTATTGGCATCGGTCCAAATGATCTGCTGATAGCCTTTTTCTATGGCAAGGCTGGTAGGATAAAATTGAGCGGCATAATTTCCAGCTGCTTTGGCAAAACCAACACCACCGCTAGCAGCTCGGCTATACTGTTCTGCAATCAATACATTTAATTCTCCTGCGCTGTAATAGGAGCGAACGGGGGCACAAATAATAATAAATGTATATTCTTTTGCGGCTGAGGCCTGCACACCGGCTTGACTGGCATAACAAAAAGGACGTATATATAAGGAATTGCCCACACCCGGTTTAATCCACTCATGGTCTAATTTGAGAAGCGTTTCTAAACCTTCAAAAAAGTAACTTTCTGGAAACTCAGGAATGCAAAGGCGTTTTGCCGATTTATTTATACGATTAAAATTTTCTTCCGGCCGAAAAAGCCAAACACCTCCTTGTTCATCTTTGAAGGCTTTCATGCCCTCAAAAACGGCTTGGCCATAATGCAACACACTCATTGAAGGCGTGATCGATAGGGGGCCATAGGGCACAATTCTTGGTGTTTCCCAAGCGCCTTCACGATAATCACAAATCATCATATGATCTGTAAATTTTTCACCAAAATTCAAGTTATTAAAGTCAACTTCGTGAATTTTTGATTTTGAAATTTTTTCAATTTGCATTGCTGATGCCTTTACTAGTACGAAAGTAAATATAATTTCAATTAATTATTAATTTAAAAGCGATAAGTTGTTTTTTTGCAATACAATTTTTTTTCAACTCATTAGTAGTAAATAACGCTTTGGACTATCAGCTTTTTAAAACAGCCGACGGAAGCCCCACCCTTTATCTTCCAAAATGGGATGAATATTATCATTCCAAGCACGGTGCTTGGCAAGAATCCAATTATGTTTTTATTCAACAAGGTCTAACTCATTGGCACGAAATGCACCCAAATAAAGACTCTTGTGCTCTTTTTGAAATGGGTTTTGGCACTGGATTAAATGCTTTTTTGACAGCACTATTTGCGGAGAAAAAACAATTGTCTGTGAACTACACCACTGTGGAGGCACATCCATTGCCCAACAATATTATTAACTTTACATCAGAAGTAAATCAAAACCAATTATTTGAGGCTTTGCATAAAAGTGCATGGGAAGAAAAAGTATCCCTTACGTCTTATTTTAGCCTAACAAAACACCATAAAAAAATCGAAGCCTTTGACTTTGAAAATCAATTTGATCTTATTTATTACGATGCTTTTGGGGCGCGTGTACAGCCCGAGCTTTGGACTCCGGCTGTGTTAGAGCCACTCATAATGTCTTTACGCCCAGGTGGAGTTTTTGTTACCTATGCAGCTTTGGGCCACCTTAAAAGAAGTTTACAAGCCTTTGGATTAGAAGTTGAAAAGCTTCCTGGGGCGCCTGGCAAGAGGCATATGATGCGGGCAACAAAATTAAATTTCAATTAGAAAAGATGAAAATACTCATCACAGGAGCAACCGGTTTAGTGGGAAGAGAAATTGTAAAAAAGGGAAATGAATTAAATATTCCGATCCATTTTTTAACAACCAATCCAACCAAAGTAAATGGTTTCTTACAAGCCAAGGGATTTTATTGGAATCCTAAAAAAAACGAAATTGACGCTGCCTGTTTTGAAGGGGTAACCCATCTCATTCATTTGGCTGGTGCTTCCATTTCCAAACGATGGACAAAAAGCTATAAGAAAGAAATATGGGAAAGCCGTGTGTTGGGCACTCAATTGTTGGTAGAAACCCTTCGTAAAAGCAAAACGCATCAGGTAGAGCAAGTCGTTGCAGCGTCTGCTATTGGTTGTTATGCCTCCGATTTTAAATTTCTTCAAACCGAAGAAACACCCATCACATCTCATTCTTTTTTATCTAAAGTGGTGGTAGACTGGGAAGCCGCCATTGATGGATTTAGTGCTTTACAGATTTCAGTTGCTAAATTGCGAATTGGTTTGGTTTTGGCCGCAAGTGGAGGAGTGGTTTCCGCTTTAAAATGGCCATCCAAACTAGGCCTTATAGCGGCTTTAGGCAATGGCAAACAGGGGCAGTCTTGGATTCATCATTCCGATCTTGCGCGCATGTTTTTTGAGGCCGCCCTCCAAAAATGGGAAGGAGTATATAATGCCGTGAGTCCCCATCCGGTGGATCAAAAAGAATTTATGAGACAGTTGGCGCACGCCTATGGTAGTATTATGTGGTTGCCCCCCATGCCTACTTTTTTGGTTCGCATACCCATGGGGGCTATGAGTACACTTATGTTTAATAGCCATTGGATTAGTGCTTCCAAAGCTTTAGAAAAGGGATTTACGTTTGAATTTCCCGAATTAAAAGAAGCACTAATAAATTTAATCTGACATTTTGACAATATTATTACTTTGGCAGTAGATTTGCCCTAAGCAAAACAAATTGACCCATATGGCAAAAAAAAATACTGATTCGGCTACCAAAAAAACCGCTAAGAAACCCATAAAAAAAGGAAGTGATGCGACAGCCAAATCCAAAATGGCTGAACTCGAAAACGCACTGGGTGCTGAAAAAGAGAAATACCTTCGCCTATTTGCAGAATTTGAAAATTATAAAAAACGAACTTCTAAAGAACGATTAGAACTTTTTAAAACGGCTAATCAAGAAGTGATTTCGGCTTTGATTCCTGTTTTAGATGATTTTGAACGTGCTCAGGAACAAGCACAAAAGACAGAAAAATCTGCTGAAGTAGAAGGTTTTTTTCTCATTTTCAACAAATTTTTTGAAATTTTAAAAAATCAAGGATTACAGGCAAGTTCCGTGGAAAAAGGAACCCCATTTGATGCAGAGAAACACGAAGCCATTACTCAAATTCCAGCTCCTTCCCCAGAAGAGAAGGGAAAAATTATTGATATAGTTGAAAAAGGATATCAATTAGGAGAAAAAATTATTCGCTACCCCAAAGTGGTTGTAGGCCAATAAGATTATGAAAGAAGATTATTACGACATATTAGGCATTGCCAAAGGCGCCTCAGAAGCCGAAATTAAAAAGGCTTATCGTAAGAAGGCAATTGAATTTCATCCCGATAAAAATCCTGGAGATGCCAATGCTGAAGCACAATTCAAAAAAGCAGCAGAGGCCTATGAAGTTTTGGGTGATTCAAAAAAGCGTTCTCAATACGATCAATTTGGTCATGCGGCTTTTGAGGGTGGTCAAGGTTTTGGCGGGGGTATGAATATGGAAGATATTTTTAGCCAATTTGGCGATATTTTCGGCAGTGCATTTGGTGGTGGCTTTGGTGGCGGCTTTGGCGGTGGCCAGCGCAGAACCAAAGGTGCTGATATGCGTATTCGTGTTAAACTCACCTTGGAAGAAATTGCCAAGGGTGTAGAAAAAAAAATTAAAGTATCTCGCAAGGTGCAAGCTCCAGGAGTGCGTTATGGAAGTTGTGCTACCTGTAAGGGCACTGGGCAAATTACCAAAATAGCCAATACAATTTTGGGACGCATGCAAACGGCCACGGCCTGCACCACTTGTGGTGGTGTTGGGCAAACATTAATGGACCGGCCTGCGGGCTCCGATGCACAAGGGATGATAAAAAAAGAGCAAACGGTTTCAGTAAAAATTCCAGCAGGCGTAGAGGAGGGAATGCAACTCAAAGTGAGCGGCAAAGGAAATGAGGCCCCAGCCAACGGACTAACAGGTGATCTTTTGGTGGTTATAGAAGAACAAGAACACGACCGTTTTGTACGAGAAAACCAACACCTTCACTACGATTTATATATTAGTTTTTCAGAAGCTGCGTTGGGAGTCTCAAAAGATATTGATCTTTTAGAGGGAAAAGTGCGAATAAAACTTGACTCCGGCATTCAGTCGGGTAAAACATTGCGCCTCAGAAATAAAGGATTACCCAGCCTGAACCGCTATGGCAATGGTGATTTGCTAGTACATGTCAACGTTTGGACACCAAAAGAGCTCAATCGAGAGCAAAAACAATTTTTTGAAAAGATGTTGGTAGATGAAAATTTCCAGCCTAATCCTGAAAAATTCGAAAAATCATTTTTTGAAAAAGTGAAAGATATGTTTGCTTGATTTTTTTGTATTTAAAAAAATGTAATATATTTGATCTAACACTAATTCTTTTTTAGTGTTAATTTTCTTTTTCATAGCAATTTTTTCCCATCCTTTAACGAGGATGGGTTTTGTTTTTAATAGTAACTTGCATGAAATTTGAACAATGGAAAAAATCTCCTCTTTTCTGAATAAAACAATCTCTTTGAGCGATAGTATTGCCTTCACGCCCAAAGCTTTACTGATTGTTATTTCGATTTTTTTGTTGACTTATTTATTGTTAAAACTCTTTAAAAAGATTATATACAGAACCTTATCTGATGTAGCAAAAGTCAAGTTCAAAAGTATTTTCACTTTCATCAACTATTTTATTTATGTGGTCGTCATTTTGATTTCATTTGACAACATAGGCGTTGATGTAACTGCTATTTTTGCTGCCTCTGCTGCACTATTGGTGGGTGTAGGTTTGGCTTTGCAAACGTTTATTCAAGATATCATTTCCGGTATTTTTATTATCGCAGATCAAGCGGTGCATGTGGGTGACATTATTGAAGTAGACGGGCAAGTGGGCAAAGTGGAAAATATTACCTTGCGCACCACTCGAGCTGTTACAAGAGAAAATAAAGTGTTGATTATCCCCAATCATAAATTTTTAACTTCCATTTTATTCAATTGGACTGAAAATGGGGTGGTTACCAAAGAGTTTATCACCGTGGGCGTCGCCTATGGAAGCGATGTAGAATTGGTTAGACAAATTCTAATAGATAATGCAAAACGTCATAAAGCTGTACTAAAACAGCTCGAACCTTTTGTGCTTTTTGAAGATTTTGGCGATAGCGCATTGCAATTTCAGCTCTATTTTTCTATTAAAGAAAGCTTTGTAGCCAATTTGGTTAAAAGTGATTTGCGTTTTTCTATTTTTAAAGCTTTTAAAGAACACAATATTGATATTCCGTTCCCACAACGAACCATCAGTTATTTGAAACCCCAAACACCTACTTCATGACAAAAATTTTAATCATTGAAGACGAAGAACCTATTCGGCGTGTTTTAACCCGAATTATAAACGATGAAAGTGATCAATTTGTGGTTACCGAAGCCGCAGATGGTGCAGCAGGTTTAGCCCTTATAAAAGAGAACACCTTCGATTTGGTGCTTTGTGACATCAAAATGCCGAAAATGGATGGCAATGAAGTGCTGGAAAAAAGCCGTGCTATTAGTCCGGGGTTACCATTCATTATGTTAACAGGTCATGGAAATGTAGAAACGGCCGTGGAATCAATGAAATTGGGGGCTTATGATTTTATACCAAAACCACCCGATTTAAATCGTTTACTTACCGCCATGCGCAATGCCTTAGAAAACAAATCATTGCGAAATGAAAATAAAAAGTTAAAGCGTAAGGTGTCAAAAAAATACACTATTGTGGGGGCTTCTTCAGCCATAGTATCCATAAATAAAATGATTGAAAAGGTTGCACAAACAGAGGCTCGAGTGCTTATCACTGGAGGCAATGGTACCGGAAAAGAATTAGTGGCTCATCAGTTGCATCAACAAAGTGCGCGTGCTAAGGCACCTTTTGTGGAAGTGAATTGTGCTGCCATACCAAACGAACTAATTGAAAGTGAACTTTTTGGACATGTGAAAGGGGCTTTTACCTCAGCTATTAAAGATCATTCTGGAAAATTTGAAGCCGCCCATGGTGGCACAATATTTCTTGATGAGGTGGCCGATATGAGTTTGGCTGCCCAGGCAAAAGTCTTGCGTGCGCTGCAAGAAAATAAAATTCAAAAGGTGGGTAATGCCAAAGACATTCATGTGGATGTGCGTGTGATTGCTGCCACCAATAAAGATTTAAAAAAAGAAATTGAGGAAGGTCGTTTTAGAGAAGACTTGTATCACCGATTGGCCGTTATTCTCATTCCAGTGCCCGATTTAAAAGATCGAAAAGAAGATATTCCGCTCTTAGTAGAACACTTTATTACGCAAATCAAAAAAGATCAAAACATGGAACCCAAAGCTTTTCATCCTGCGGCGCTTGACCATTTAGGGAAATATCAATGGACTGGAAATATTAGAGAATTGCGGAATGTTGTGGAACGTCTGCAAATTTTGGGAGACAACCCCATTACTGTAGAAAATATTGAACAATTCGCATCCAAATAAACGTCATGAAAAAGTTCTATTTGTGTTTTTTTATAAGTGTTTTTACCCATGTGTGGAGTCAAACAACGGCCAATCACGAAAAACAAATTGCCGCATTTTATGAAGCGGCACTCACGCAAGGAAAATCTTATGATTGGTTAGACCATCTTTCCAATCAAATTGGAGGTCGGTTATCGGGTTCTTTAAATGCAACACGAGCCGTGGAATGGGGTAAAGAAACATTAGAAGGTTTATCTCTTGATGTGGTTCGTTTAGAAGATGTAATGGTACCTAAATGGGTTCGAGGTGCTTTTGAATATGCTAGTATTGAAACTAGTCCAGGCAATAGTATCAATGTACCTATTTGCGCTTTGGGCGGATCTGTTGCCACTCCGGCTTATGGCCTTCGGGCGCAAGTGATTGAAGTAACTTCTTTTGAAGCTTTAGAGGCTTTGGGAGAAGAAAAGGTAAGGGGTAAAATAGTATTTTTTAATCGCCCTATGCAACCTGATGTCATTAGTACTTTTCAAGCCTACGGCGAAAGTGTTTCCCAGCGCACCCAAGGTGCCTATCGCGCTGCAAAATTAGGTGCAGTGGGCGCCATTGTGCGATCAATGAATTTGCGGTTGGATCATTATCCTCATACTGGAAGTATGTATTATAATGACTTGCCAAACAAAGATCGTATTCCTGCTGCCGCCATCAGTACCAAAGGCGCCGAATTATTGCACACCATGTTGACCCTTAACCCAGACTTGTTTTTTTATTTTAAACAAGATTGTAAAAACTACCCCGATGTACCTTCGCATAATGTTATTGCTGAAATTAAGGGGAGTGAATTTCCAGAAGAAATTATTGTTGTGGGAGGGCATTTAGACTCTTGGGATTTAGGTGATGGCGCCCATGACGACGGGGCTGGTGTGGTGCAGTCTATGGAGGTTTTACATTTGTTTAAAAAACTAAACTATCAGCCTAAACGCACCATTAGAGTGGTGTTGTTTATGAATGAAGAAAACGGATTGCAGGGGGGAAAAACCTATGCCAAAAACGCTTTTGCTAAAAATGAGAAACATCTTTTCGCCTTAGAGTCTGATGCTGGTGGTTTTACGCCCAGGGGCTTTACCTTTGAAGCCACTGCGGCACAGTTTGAAAAACTAAACTCATGGACCCCCTATTTTGAACCTTATTTGTCTGATTATTTTATTCAAAATGGTAGTGGAGCAGACATCCAACCGCTTGAAAATGGAACCACTGTTTTGGCAGGACTTTTGCCCGATTCTCAACGCTATTTTGATTATCATCATACCGCCATAGACACCTTTGATGCCATCAACAAACGCGAGTTGGAATTGGGGGCTGCCGCCATGACCAGCTTAATTTATTTGGTGGATCAATTTGGGTTTTGATGGAATGACTAGGGCGCTGCAAAACTATTTTAGTGAATTTCGTTACAACCTCACCTTAGCCTATCCGGTTGTTATAGGCTTGTTAGGTCACACCTTTGTACAACTCATAGACAATGTGATGGTAGGGCAATTAGGCACTGCCCCTTTGGCTGCTGTTTCCCTAGGCAATAGTTTTGTGTTTGTTGGCATGTCTTTGGGTATTGGTTTTTCAACCGCCATCACTCCATTGATTGCGGAAACCGATGGTGCTAACGATGACAATCAAGGGCGCAAAGTTTTTATGCACGGCTTCTTGCAATGCCTTTTTTTAGGGCTTTTTTTGGCTTTTTCTGTTTGGTTATGCCGGCCTTTACTTTTTCGAATGGGACAACCTGAAGAAGTAGTGCTTTTGGCCTATCCCTATTTGCAATGGGTTGCTTTTTCGCTCATTCCATTAGTGATTTTTCAAGCCTTTAAGCAATTTTGCGATGGTCTTTCACACACTCGCCCGCCTATGTATGCTACGCTCCTAGGAAACCTTGTCAATATAATTTTAAACTATTTTTTAATTTTTGGGTTTTGGATTTTCCCTAAAATGGGTATCGAAGGGGCCGCAATAGGCACACTGTTTGCGCGGATATTTATGTTAATTTTTATTGTCATTTATGTTCGAAAAGACCGTCGTTTTAAACGTTTTACTACCCAAGTAGTGTGGCAGTGGCCCGATCTTAAATTGATGAAAAAAATCTTAAACCTCGGGTTTCCTTCCGCATTGCAAATGTTTTTTGAAGTTATTTTCTTTACGGCTGCCATTTGGCTTTCTGGCCTCTTAGGAAAAAACGAACAGGCAGCCAATCAAATCGCTTTAAACCTCTCTTCCATAACGTTTATGTTTGCCTTGGGATTGGGTGTTACTGCCATGATTCGCGTAGGGAATCAAAAAGGAAGAGGCGATTTTATCAATCTTAAACGAATTGCCCATTCCATTTTTTTATTGATTGTTCTTCTTGACCTTGTTTTTGCCGGATTTTTTATGTTAACCAATCAATTTTTACCTTGGATTTACTTAGATCAAAACAATCTTATCGAAATAGCAGACAGCCAGCAAGTTGTTTTTTTGGCTGCCCAATTGTTGATTGTAGCCGCATTTTTCCAGCTCTTTGATGGGATGCAAGCTGTTGTTCTTGGGGCTTTGCGTGGTTTGCAGGATGTAAATATTCCGGCTTGGATCACTTTCTTTTCCTATGGTCTCTTCGGCTTTCCTATTGCTTATTTTTTAGGTTTACAAACGTCACTGGGCGTTTTAGGTATTTGGATTGGTTTGCTCTCAGGGCTTATAGCTTCTTCCATTTTACTATTTTTAAGATTTAAAACACAGATTAACACTTTAATACAATACCATCACACTCATGGAATTTCCTAAATTTTTAGTGGCCGATAGCGCACAGCATCCAGACGATTTATTTGTAGTACACACAGAATATCCTTGTTTTGTGTTAAATGTTTCTAACGATGAAATTCATTGGATGGAAGAGTTTTCAAAAGAAGATGAAGCCATTTTAAAAGAAAACACATCGGCTTTATTGGAAGCGGCTTATGCCTTTTATGATGATGAAATGAAGCGTTTGGAGGACTAATGGATCAATTGTTAGCATGGGATCGGGACCTTTTTTTGGTCCTTAATGGTTTGGGTTCAACCTCCTTTGATGGTTTCTTTCTTTTGTTGTCGCATGCCCTCACAAATGTGATGGTTTATTTTCTGGCTTGGCTTTTTTTAACTCGAAAGCTGCAATGGAAATCAGCAGTATTTGTTTTTGTAGCCACGTTACTTTTGATTTTAATCACCGATCAATTTACCAATCTTGCCAAAGTTTCTTTTTCTCGCTTGCGCCCCTGTTATGACCCAGATTTACAATCTTTAGTTCGATTGGTTAAAGCTGGTTGTGGCGGTCAATATGGCTTTTTTTCTGGACATGCTTCGAATTCATTTGCGTTGGCTACTTTTTTTAGTCTTTTCTTTCGTCCGGTGTATCGCAAGGCTTCTTTTTTCTTTTTTGGATTGGCTACGGCCATTGCCTTTAGCCGTATCTACTTAGGGGTACATTTCCCACTAGATATTATTGTAGGTGCTGGGGTGGGCAGTTTTTTTGGCTGGGCTATACACCATGTGTTTAAGCTCTTTTTGCCGCTGCAATACCGCTAAAAATAAAACGTGTTTTTTGTTGATAGGGCCTGTTTGGGTCAATGCGTGTGGATGGAAAATGAGACAGGTTGGGACTGTTTGAAAATTTTTGTGTTTCAAAACAAATGGCTTCAAAATGAGGTGGGGTAAAAACCACCACACCAGGTTGATCTGTTTGGGTGCGCATACCGATGCCCGTATTTGGGTTGTAAAGCATTGTTGCCGTTTGGGTGTTGGCATCTAATACAAAATAGTCATCTAATTTTTTTGACCCCAGCACTCGTTTTTGGCGAAAATCCATATTGGTGTTTTGGGTTTCTAATAGAGTGCCCGTGGGCACAAGATTGTTAGCCAACTCTAAATAGTGTTGGGCAGCAATTTGCAATTCATGATCGGCTATTTTTCCCTTTGGGTTTAAATTAAAATAGGCGTGATTGGTAAGGTTGATGTGTGTAGGCGCATCGGTAGTGGCATGATATTCTAATATTAACACGTGGTCTTCAAGTCGATAGGTGATTTGTGCCTTCACGTTGCCAGGAAAACCACTGTTTCCGTCGGCACATTCATGCTGTAAGCTAAGGCTGCTTTTTGTATGTTCTGCGCATTTCCAATACTGCTTGCCCCATCCGGTGGGGCCGCTATGCAGCAAAACACCCGATTGATGGGCTAGGGGATAGGTGCTATTGTCTAGTGTATAATTTTCGGTGAGGCGCCCAGCAAAACGGCCAATTAACGCTCCTCGAGACCATTCGTCCAAAAGATAATCTTCGGGAGTGTCTAAGCCTTGAATCACATTAATCTTTTCTCCCTTTTCGGTGGTCACCCACAGTTGGTGCAAAATGGCACCGTAGTCTAAAAAAACGGCTTTGAGGCAGTGATTTTCTAATTCAAATGTCTGCATTTTAATGCGCCTCTTTAAGCAATTCTGGGTAGCGTTTTTGGAATTTTTTTAATCGAGGGATAGACACTTTCTGCACGTAGGGGTTGTTAGGATTTAGTTTTTCGTAGTCTTGGTGATACTCTTCGGCATAATAGAAGGTTTCTAACGGTTCTACTTCAGTAATAATATCGGCTTTAAAAATCTTTTGCTCTGTGAGTTGTGCAATGTAGTTTTGAATTTGTTCCCGTTCTTGATCAGAGGTATAAAATGCAATGGAGCGGTATTGGCTGCCATAGTCGGGGCCTTGACGGTTCGGGGTGGTGGGGTCATGCGAACCAAAAAAGACTTGCAACAAAGTGCCAAAAGAAACCACAGTGGGGTCATAAAGCACTTCCACTGCTTCGGCATGTCCGGTGCGGCCCGTACCAATCTGATTGTAATTAGGATTTTTTGTAAATCCTCCTGCATAGCCTGAATAGACTTCTGAAACCCCATTCACACTCTCAAAAATGGCCTCTACGCACCAAAAACAGCCGGAGGCAAAATAGGCTTTTTTAAGATTTTGATTAGTGGAGGTGGCGGGTTGCCAAACGGGATCGGGATGGTCTATGGGACGGGTGTCTGAAAAACAATTGTTAAGGCTAAAAAGACTGAGGAGAAGGACTACGGTTTTCATTTTTTTTATTTTTTTAGGGCTTTTACCAAGCGTTTGCTCAAAGATAGGTTTTCAATTTGGGTTTTACAATGGGTTTATGGTGTTACCCAAACAAAGACACTATATATGATAAATTTATCACAACAACCGTTTTAGCGTCAAGTCTACTTTTTTGCGGTTGAATGATCTAGCAAATCAGATGTAGCACCCGTGTCAAAAACAAAGGTGCACTCATCCAAATTGTTGTTAATATTCCCTTTTAGTAAAATGAGATTATTTTTTAGCTCAAATGGAATTTATGCAATTTGTGCATTTAAATGTATACCAATCGCAAAAATTAGGATGGTTGAATTTAAGGCTTTCACCATCATATGGGATTTAAGAAATGTTGCCAATAAAGATTAATTTCAATCAATTTCATAAAAAGTTAGAAGGGCAAATATATTCCGATTGAATATAGAAGTATTACAGGAGGCACGTCGATACTACCCAACAGATCTGTGTTTATCTCTAATGGAGCACCAACTCCAATCTGAAATGTAAACCACTTTTTACTTCTGTATACATAATTTGGGCCTATGGTCCTCAGAGCAAAATAATCACCCAGCCCTTGATTCCAATATTGCAAGGACACAAATGAACTTTTAATCGAAGGTTTAAAATGATAATTTATTCCACCTCCATACCCAAGAAATCCTCCACCTAATTGAAAGCCTAAACGATCCGTAACTAAAAATTCTAAATCAGCCCCTATCAAGGAACCGCCACCTTATAAAAATCCAATTGTAAGACTACTTCGCTTATCAATTTGTTGATCGAGTTGATTTGTTTGAGAAAAAAGATTTGCTGAAAAGCAGATCACGAAAATTTTTAAAAATTGATTCATTTTTTATTTATTTAACGGTGTATTAGTCAGAGTGATGTTTTATTCAATTGACCTACTTTTTTCCAATTTGGGTCAGACAACCCAAAAAGCGCAATCAACAGCACCATTTTTCTTTTATGTTTCATCTGATTTGTTAGTAGGTTAGAAAAAAGGCAGTTGTTTATTCTTCATAAGTTTTTATGGCATACCAATCTATTTTTCTAGACAAAAACATGATGACGGCCAAGACTACAAATAAGCCAATACTGCCCATTAATAAGGCATAATCTTCCATTTGAATGATGGAGTAAATGAATAGATATAAAAAGGAAAGAATGAGTCCGATGATGACAGTCAGTTTTTTAATTTTAAAGATATTTTTTGCATAAAAAGCGATTAGTCCAACAATTGAAATACTAGAAATTAAATAGCTAAAATCAAATGCAATATGCTCTGACAAGGCAACGAGAAGGGTATAAAAAACACACAATGCCAAACCAACGATGATGTATTGAATGGGGTGTATTCTCACCCGATTCAGTATTTGAATAAAAAAGAAAATCAAGAAGGTTAAGGTAATGAACAGGGCAGCATATTTTGCAGCACGGGTGCTTTTCTGATATTCGTCTACAGGTACAATTAAATTAACTCCAAAAGACGTTTCGTCTATATTGTGTATAGATCCAGTAAAGCTTTGTGGATAGGGTCGATTTAAATGTAAAACTTCCCAATCTGCTTTAAACCCGTCATTATTTATCACCCGATTATCTGGAAGGAAGGCGCCAACAAAGCTTGGGCTATTCCATTCTGAATGGATCTGAACATGGGTTAATTTTCCTAAAGGAATAAAATTTAGACTTGTACTACCATTAAAATCTATTTCTAATGAAAACTCATTTCTATATTCAATTGAATTGTCACCTTCAATGGGTATTTGAACACTTATTCCGTTGTTGATAACATCATTTGTTGCAACTCCTGGGTTAAAACCAAATTCTTGTTGATTCCATTTAAGGGATACACTGTTTTGAATGCTTCTTAGATCCGATAAACCCAAAGAAATAAATGCGCTTTTCCAAAGAATGTCTTCTTCTTTAATTTCTAATTCTTCAAAATCAGGTGTTTTAAAATCTCCGTCAATCGTAATCTTTGAATTATATACTATGACTTCATAAATGCCTCTGTATCTAATTTCTGGTGCTATAATCCCATTTATATTTAAACTTTCGGGAAGAAAATGAGCATACTCAATTGTTTCTACTACTTTATATTCACTTTGTTTTTCTCCAAAATAAACCTTTTCATAAATCTTATATGGAACTGTAAGAACAAGCCCCTTAATGGTCTGTGCCTCACCCCATTTTGAACTAACTTCTCTAATGGCACTGTCTTGTCTGTATGCCCTCTCCCGAATTAAACTCTGAACCATCGAAACAGGAATTAATAACAGCAGTATCAATATTGCAATAGTTATTATCTTAATGGTTATGGAGTTTTTTAACCAATGATTCGCTTTTTCAAAAAAAGTAGGCTTATTTGTTGTCATGCGTTTTTAATATTTTTTTGGTCTATTTATTTAAAAAGTGAATTATAAAGTGCCAACATTAAGTGCTAATGTTGGCACGTTCATTTTACCCATTGAACATTATACTCGCCACAATAACCCAAATGCCTATAATAATTCCATAGAGGCCAAGTTTACCTTGGATTGGGGCTAGTTTTTGTAATAACATTTCTCCTTTCTTTTTTGCTTCTTCATTTTTAGATAAAACCAGTTTACTAATCATTCCATAGCCTAGGATAAAACCCAAAATGGCTTCAATAGCTGAACTTGCTATCCATGTGATCCACCATATTGGCCAATCTCCTAAAATGCTAATATTTAATACTGCTCTTATTACGCCCCAAAGACCCCAAAAGCAAAATAATAAACCGATCCAACCTTGATAAGGAGTTATTTTATTTAAAAGTTCTTTTGCATTTGGCTTTTTTGATAATAGCAATGATGGGGCAGCCAGTATCCCTAGTATAATTAATGTAATTCCGTAAATCATTTTAATTTATTTTATTGTTTATAAAAGGTTTATTGAAAAATTTCTTAATTAATAATTCCTTTTTTGGCGGAGACTTGTTCATTTTTAGTAGTTTTTAACTAATCTATATGACACATAAATCAACCTATTTTTATTGAGAAATATCCCCGAAAACAAAACCCCACAAGCCTATTGCTGAGAGGTTATAATTTAAAAAGACTACTGAAAAGGTGTAGGTTTTTTCATGTTTAAGATGATAAAACTTAGGGTCTGTTATGTTTGTCTAAAATAAAAAATTTAAGTCAGATAGCAAAGAGCTAAATAAAAACAACTTAGTAGTATAACCACCGTTGTTTTGTTTGTTTTACTCTTTATTTCAAGAGCGGTTAGATAAATTTCAAAATACAATTGATATCCAATTTAAATTATGTTCTTGCTCAAAAAGCTCTTCACTTTTGGAAGTAGTATTTATGTAGCCACAAATTCGAACTTCTTCATTTTCTACGGATAAATTTGGGCTTGTGCTTTGTTTCGTTCACTTTCATCTAATGTTTGTTAAAATATTATTTCCTTAAAATCATATCAATACAGACAACTGCTGCAAGAATTAAAATCCTTAAAGGGTCATCTTTAGGAACCGTATCTTTAATTTCAAGCATATAATCATCGGCACTTGTAAACATTTCTTTGACTAATCCAACCCATTTTTTACTTACATGAGCATACTCTCTGTGCTCTTTTACAAACCTAAAATCCCAATTTGTCCACTTGCCTTGAAGTATGCACAGAACATTTTCTTTAGCATCAAGAATATTGAATTTACCTCCTACAGAAAAGAATTTCTGTTTGAATATTCCAACGAGGTTGTCATTCTCATCCAAGACACTCACTGTTGAAAGAATGAAGGATGTGCCTTTCTTTACAGTCAATACTTTTTCTCCAGAATGGGTTTTTATCTCCATAGTGAAGGGAGTCATCCTTTTATATTTTGTGAATCGCAATAGTTTTGTAAAAAAGCCAAGTTTTTTTTCACGACAATTCATGATCAATTTTTGGCTATCTGGATTATAGATATCGTAACTATTTGTTGCCTTGAACATCCCAACGTGTTCCTTTACAAAAAATAGTTTTTGGTTTAAAATGGGGTTCATAAATATTTATCTAATTAATTATGTTGATTAGGTTAAGTTTTGTTTTTACAAGTTTGTAACAAGAAACAAAGCTTCTTATTCCTCGTAAAAAGTAGTTTCTCTTTTTAAATCATAGGCACAAAGAAATTGGTTTGCTGTTATTTAAAATCTAATGAGTACGGTTTCGTGGTAGTAAGATTAAAAATTGTATGAGGTACACACCGTGTTAATGAAATAAAAAAAGCCCTCGTAAGAGGGCTGTAAATGCATAAAAGGTGCAATTTATAGATGAATGACTTCATCGTAAGCATCGGCCACAGCTTCCATCACGGCCTCACTCATGGTGGGGTGGGGGTGCACTGCTTTGAGCACTTCATGGCCAGTAGTTTCCAATTTTCGGCCCAAAACGGCTTCGGCAATCATATCGGTCACACCGGCGCCAATCATGTGGCAGCCCAACCATTCGCCATATTTGGCATCAAAAATCACTTTTACAAAGCCATCGGCAGTTCCGCTTGCTTGCGCTTTTCCAGAAGCTGAAAAGGGAAATTTACCCACTTTAATGTCGTATCCTTTTTCTTTGGCTTGCGCCTCTGTCAGACCCACTGAAGCCACTTCGGGTGCACAGTAGGTACATCCGGGAATGTTTCCATAGTCTAAGGGCTCTACGTGCATGCCGGCAATTTTTTCTACACACAAAATACCTTCTGCTGAGGCTACATGTGCCAAGGCTTGCCCACTGGTCACATCACCAATGGCGTAATAGCCTGGCATATTGGTTTGGTAAAAATCATTGACCAAAATTTTATCACGATCCACCACAATGCCCACCTCTTCAAGGCCAATGTTTTCAATGTTGGTTTTTATACCCACAGCCGATAAAACCACGTCTGCCTTAAGAGTTTCTTCTCCTTTGGCGGTTTTAACGGTAGCGGTCACACCTTTACCTTTTGTTTCAACGGCCGTTACTTCGGCCCCGGTTAAAATTTGGATACCACTTTTCTTAAAAGAGCGTTCCAGTTGTTTGGAAACTTCTTCATCTTCCACGGGCACAATGCGGTCTAAATATTCAACAATGGTCACTTCGGTGCCCATAGCATTATAGAAATAGGCAAACTCAATGCCAATGGCACCACTGCCCACCACAATCAATTTTTTGGGTTGCTTGGGCAAGGTCATGGCTTCTCGGTAGCCAATCACCTTTTTGCCATCTTGAGGCAAGCTGGGCAACTCGCGTGAGCGAGCTCCAGTGGCAATAATAATATGTTTTGCCTCGTAAGTTTCGGTTTTATCATTTAATGTAACGCTCACTTTTTTTCCGGGTAAAATTTTTCCAAATCCGTTGAGTACGTCAATTTTATTTTTTTTCATTAAAAACTGCACCCCTTTGCTCATACCTTCGGCCACATTTCTACTCCGGTTCACCACAGCGTTAAAGTCTTTGTCATATTCTTTCACGCTAAGGCCATAGTCTTCGGCATGTTTTAAATAATTAAAAACCTGTGCAGATTTTAATAAGGCTTTGGTGGGAATACAACCCCAATTGAGGCAAACACCACCCAAACTTTCTTTTTCTACAATGGCGGTTTTAAATCCTAATTGCGAGGCTCTGATGGCGGTCACATAGCCTCCAGGGCCACTGCCAACCACAATAATGTCATATGCTGTCATTCGAAAGGGTTTAAATTCAGCACAAAGTTACAAAACTGAAAAGTTTCCTGATTATTTTTCTTTAGAAACAAAAACGATACTGGCCGAATTCACACAATAGCGTTCGCCGGTGGGGGTGGGACCATCGTCGAATACATGCCCTTGATGGCCGCCGCATTGCGAACACACAATTTCTGTGCGAATCATCCCGTGAGAGGTGTCTCTAATCGCTTCTAGCGCTCCAGGCAAGGCGGCATCAAAACTGGGCCAACCACAGCTACTCTCAAATTTTTGATTAGCTTCAAACAGCGGTTGATCACAGCCTTTGCATTGGTAGGTACCTGATTCAAAATACAGGTTGTATTTTCCGGTGTGGGGATATTCAGTGCCTTTTTCTCTTAAAATATGATAACTTTCTTGATCGAGCAAATCACGCCATTCGGCTTCTGTTTTTTGAATAGGATATTTACTCTTGGTCATCTGTTGCGGGAATAAATTCTAATGCGGCCGAATTAATACAATGCCGTTTGCCTGTGGTTTCACTCGGACCATCTTCAAACATATGGCCCAAATGCCCCCCACAAACGTTGCACTTCAATTCGGTGCGGGCATAGCCAATTTTATAATCCACATCATATTCTATGTTTTCATCTATGCCTCGATCAAAAGAAGGCCAGCCGCTTTTGGAGTCATATTTATGTTGGGATTCATAAAGGGGCGTTTGGCATCCAGCACATACATAGAGGCCGTCTTCGTAAAATTTGTTTAAAGGGCCTGAAAAGGCACGTTCTGTGCCGGCTTCTCGTAAAACATAATAAGCCATTGTTGAAAGTTCAGCCTTCCATTCTGCTCTGGTTTTTGTTACGGGATATACTTTTTTTTCTTTTTGTTTTTTTTGCGCATTGCTTTGGCAACTCAATAATAGCAGGGGCAACAATAAGTAGATTGAATGTTTCATCTTTTTTTTTCAAAGGTACAGAACTTTCGAAGTTGGTCTTATAGATTTAAATATTTAAGATTTTTTTAATTCCTTTTTTGCTTTTCAGCCATAAGAATTTGAATACATTTAAGCACCAAATCTTTTATCATGAAATCATACATTCTTGCTTTAACCACTTGCCTTTTCTTTTTATCAGCTTGCAAAACCAATCAGCTAACTGGAAAAAGAACCTACAATTTTATGTCCAACAAGCAATTGTTTCCTATGGCGTTTAAGCAATATGAAACCTTTCTTAATGAAAATAAGGTGGTTCACAACACTTCTGAAAGTGAACAAATCAAACAGATTGGCCAGCAAATTGCCGCAGCGGCACAAAAATATTTTGCCTACAAAGGGGCCCCCGATTTTTTAAAAGAGTATGCTTGGGAATACAATTTGGTAGAAAATGATGCGGTTAATGCATGGTGTATGCCTGGTGGTAAAATTGTGTTTTACACGGGCATTTTACCCATTGCCAAAAACAAAAGCGGTATTGCTGTTATAATGGGACATGAGGTGGCTCATGCATTGGCAGAACACGGCGGGCAAAGAATGTCGGCCGGTATAACCCAAAAAGGGATTGGATTATTGCTCAACAAAACTACCGAAAAGCAACCTGAAAAAAAGCGAAAGGCCATATTGGCGGCTTATGGGGTGGGATCTGCCGTGGGGGTGATGTTGCCCTTTAGTCGTAAACACGAAACCGAAGCCGATAAAATTGGATTGGAATTGGCTGCCATTGCCGGCTATGATGTCACGGAAGCGCCAAAGCTATGGGAGCGCATGCAAGCCCAAAGTGGGCAAAAACCTCCAGAAATCTTGAGTACACATCCGGCCAATCAAACGCGCATAAACAATTTAAAGGCCTGGGGACCTCAAGCCGAGGCCTTGGCTAAAAAAATCAATCAAAAGTACCCTTAATGTCTCTTAGAATCCCTATTTTGGAACACTAAATTATTTTAATGTTTGCGCTAAAAACGCCCCTTGAAAAAGGGAGTAAAAAATTAATTAACGCCTGGGCTTTCTATGACTGGGCCAATTCGGTTTATTCACTCGTTATTTCTTCAGCTATTTTTCCCATATATTACGGGGTGTTGTTTGCCGATAATAATTTGGTGCGCTTTTGGGGGTATGAATTCAAAAACACAGCTTTGATCAGTTTTGTAATGGCGGCCGCCTTTGTGGTGGTGGCCTTAATGTCGCCCCTACTTTCGGGTATTGCTGATTATATCGGTAACAAAAAGCGCTTCATGAAGATATTTGTCTATATGGGCTCTGTTTCCTGTATTGGATTATACTGGTTTACATTAGACACCCTGCTCATGGGCTATATTTTTTATTTTTTAGCCATGATTGGGCTTTGGGCTAGTTTGGTGTTTTACAATTCCTATTTACCTGATATTGCACATCCCGAACAACAAGACCGTGCCAGCGCGAAAGGATTTTCTATGGGCTATATTGGTAGTGTATTATTACTACTATTTAACTTGGCAATGGTCATGCAACCCCAATGGTTTGGCATTGGCGGCACCGAATCGGAGGCGGCCATGACAGCCATGAAATATTCTTTTATTACCGTGGGCTTATGGTGGGCTTTGTTTAGTCAATATTCTTTTTTCTATTTGCCCAAGGGAAATCATGAGGTGAAAGTGACCCGTGCCATTTTTTGGAACGGCTATAAAGAATTGCGTTCGGTTTGGCAGCAACTCAAAGAACTCTCTCGCTTAAAGCGTTTTTTACCCGCTTTTTTTATGTATAGCATGGCGCTTCAAACAGTATTGTTAGTTGCCGCTTATTTTGGGGAAGAAGAAATTGCTTGGGCCTCAACGGGCGAAAAAACATCTGGGCTAATTATTAGTATATTACTGATTCAATTGGTGGGCATTTTGGGAGCCATTTTAACCGCAAGAGCTTCGCAACGTTTTGGAAACATAATTACCTTAGTGGTCATCAATATGATTTGGGCGAGTTTGTGTTGGTATGCCTACTACATCAATACGCCCCTTCAGTTCTACACTGTAGCTGGTTTGGTGGGCATGGTTATGGGCGGTTTGCAATCGCTTTCACGATCTACTTATTCCAAGCTGCTCCCTGATACGCAAGACACCACCTCTTTCTTCAGTTTTTATGATGTAACTGAAAAAGTGGGTATTGTGATAGGTATGCTGCTCTTTGGTGTTATTGATCAAATTACGGGAAGCATGCGAAACGCCATTTTGTTTTTTATTCTCTTTTTTGTGCTTGGTGCTTTTATGCTCATGCGGGTTCCCAACCAAAGGGCATCAATTTCTAAAAGATAATTGGCGGGAAATTCTTGTTTATATTCTTTAAATGCTCTTTTAAAAAAATGCGTAGCGTTAACCGTTTCATACTCTCCTCAATTTTTGACTGCGTCTGATTCATTTAAAATTGGTTCAGTGTATTTTAATGGCATAACTATTGAAGATATATTATTTAAACACTTTAAATAGGGTTTTCTAATCATTAAAAGGCTAGAAAACTTTATTCGATGTAATTAAAAATGACAATTTGACCTAAATTCTCTCTATGTTCAAATCAAGATTTCTTTCCATTGACAGTTTGTCACTTCAAGATATAGAATCCGATGCTGAGTTGATTCCTCTGATGACCTCCGAAGACGAAGCACAACTCAACAATGAAGCCCTTCCCGAACAAGTACCCATATTACCTTTAAAAAACACCGTTTTATTTCCAGGGGTGGTTATTCCAATCACCGCTGGAAGAGATAAATCGATTCAGTTAATTAAAGACGCCAACAAAGGGGATAAGGTGATTGGCGTGGTGGCGCAAAAGGAGCAAGAGGTTGAAAACCCTGGTTTGGATGATCTTTATTCTTTGGGTACTGTGGCCCAAATTCTTAAGGTACTTAAGATGCCCGATGGCAATACAACTATTATAATTCAGGGAAAAAAACGTTTCCAAATGGAACACCTGATACAAGAAAAACCCTATTTGATTGCCAAAATCAAAGGAGTTGAAGAAGTTGTTCCTCCTGCCGATGACAAAGAATTTAACGCGACCATAGATTCTATAAAGGATATGGCCCTGAGCATTATAGAAGAAAGCCCAAATATTCCTTCGGAGGCTTCATTTGCCATTAAAAACATTAAAAGCCCCACTTTCTTAGTCAATTTTGTAGCCTCTAACATGAATCTGCCCGTTAAAGAAAAACAGACCATTTTGTCTTTAGTTGGTTTGCAAGAACGGGCACTGTTGTGTTTGAAATACATGAATCAGGAGTATGAAAAATTGGCCTTAAAAAATGATATACAATCGCGGGTGCGCCATGAAATGGATGTGCAACAGCGGGAATATTATTTACATCAACAGATGAAAACCATTCAAGAAGAATTGGGTGGCGTGTCTTATGAAGAAGAATTGGATGAGATGGAGGCCCGTGCCAAAGAAAAGAAATGGGGCAAACCAGAAGCCCAACATTTTCAAAAAGAATTGGCTAAACTCCGACGCATGAATCCTCAGGTAGCTGAATATTCTATTCAGCGTAACTATCTCGATCTTTTTTTGGAATTGCCTTGGAACGAATATTCAAAAGATAATTTTGATTTAAGACGTGCGCAAAGAATTTTAGACCGAGATCATTTTGGACTAGAAGAAGTCAAAAAACGGGTGATTGAATATTTAGATGTTTAAAAGTTTAGTAAATATATGAAGTCGCCAATAATTTGATTGAATGGCCCACAGGGGTTTGGAAAAAAATCATATGGTAAATCAATTGACGAAGCGCTTGGACGTTCTTATGTGCGTATTTCCTTAGGGGGTATGCGAGATGAAGCCGAAATTAGAGGCCATCGAAAAACCTACATAGGTGCACTTCCAGGGCGCATCATTCAAAGTTTAAAAAAGGCAGGCACTTCAAATCCGGTGTTTGTGTTAGATGAAATTGATAAGTTGGCCAGTGGCGTTCAAGGAGATCCTGCCGCTGCTTTGCTTGAGGTGTTAGATCCCGAACAAAACCAATCTTTTTACGACAACTTTTTAGAATTGGGTTTTGACCTCTCTAAAGTTATGTTTGTGGCTACTGCCAATAGTTTGTCTCCCATTCCTGCAGCCTTGCGTGATCGAATGGAAGTGCTCAACGTGAGTGGCTATACTTTGGAGGAAAAAACGGCCATTGCTCAAAAGTTTTTGCTGCCCAAGCAATTGAAAGAACACGGCATGCAAAAAGCAGATTTGAAATTAAAAAAGTCGGTTATTGAAAAAATCATTGAACAATACACCAGTGAATCAGGGGTTCGTGGTTTGGAAAAACAGGTGGCTAAAGCGGTTCGTTATGCAGCCAAGTCACTGGCCATGGAAGAAACCTATAACATCAATCCCGATGTGGATGATTTAACAACCATTTTTGGTCCGGCCAAAGTGCGCCCCGATTTATATGAAGACAATCATGTGGCGGGGGTTGTAACAGGCTTGGCGTGGACTTCGGTGGGAGGTGCTATTTTATTTATTGAATCGGCCATTTCGAAAGGGAAAGGAGCCTTGACTATTACAGGTAATCTAGGTAAGATCATGAAAGAATCGGCCACCATTGCATTGGAATATATTAAAGCCAATGCAAAACAACTCGGATTGGCTTCTTTTAATTTTGATGCTTACAATATTCACATACACGTGCCTGAGGGTGCCACTCCAAAAGACGGCCCTAGTGCGGGCATCACCTTATTTACTTCTTTGGTGTCTTTATTAACCCAAAAAAGGGTGAAAAAGAAATTGGCCATGACAGGTGAAATTACGTTACGCGGTAAGGTATTGCCCGTGGGTGGGATCAAAGAAAAGATTTTAGCAGCAAAGCGTGCTAAGATTAAAGAAATCATTTTGTGTGAACAAAACCGAAAGGATGTGGAAGATATTAAGCCAGATTATTTGAAAGGATTAGAATTTCACTATGTAAAATCGATGGAAGAAGTAATTGCCTTGGCCATCACTACACAACAAGTAAGAAATGCTAAAGATCTCGTAAAAGAGGCCTCATAAACGTTGAAATGATTATTTTTCGGTTGTGAAAAAAATTATAATTGCCATAGATGGGCATGCGTCAACCGGAAAAAGCACGCAGGCCAAAAAATTAGCCCAGCGATTTAACTATGTTTACATCAACACGGGGGCCATGTATAGGGCAATTACATATCACGCGGTGCGAGAACAATTGGATGCCACCGCACTGATTGCAGCCTTACCGCAACTCAATATTTCATTTTCGGAAGGAACATCCCAACAGCGTACCTTTTTAAATGGAGAAGATATTAGTGAACAACTTCATAATGGTGCTGTAGCCGACGGCGTGAGCACCCTTGCTGCCTTGCCAGAAGTGCGTCGTTTTATGGTAGTGGAACAACGTAAATTGGGCGCCCAAAAAGGTGTAGTTATGGACGGTAGAGATATCGGCACGGTAATTTTTCCGGAAGCAGAGTGCAAATTTTTTCTTACCGCTCGGGTGGAAATTAGAGCGCAACGACGTACGGCAGAGTTGCAAGAAATGGGCAATAAAGGCATTTATGATGAAGTATTAAAAAACCTCCAATCACGCGATCAAATTGACAGCTCCCGATCGGTGGCACCCCTTAAAAAAGCAGACGATGCCCTACTTGTTGACGTATCCGATTTATCCTTGGAGGCAGTATATCAAGAGATGGAAAAACACGTGTTGTCTATTCTTGGTGATAAAAAAGGATAGATTGTTTGTATATCAACCAATTACACCTATATTTGCACGCTTTTTGATTGATAGGAAAACAGAAAAGCAACACATATTGTTACAATCACTTCTGCCACTGCAATTAAAGTTTTCCCGGTGTCAGAATACAAAACCCCTCGGAAATGGCTGATAAAGCAACCGAAAAAGATTCTGCTCAAGAATCTAAAAAAGAGACCGCAAAAAAAACTACTAAAACAGCGGCTAAAAAAACTACTGCCACAAAAAAGACAGCAACTAAAACTTCTGCCAAAGCAAAAACTACTACTAAAGCAAAAGCTGCTCCGGCAAAAAAAGTAGCAAAAGAGGCACCAAAAGCTAAAGAAGAAGTAACAGTAGCAACTCCTGAAGAAGTTGTTAAAACTGTTGCAGCAGCGCCAAAAGCCAAAAAGGCAGTTAAAAATGAAGTGGCTACTACCGCTTCACAAGATGAATTTTTAGAAAATTTTAATTGGCACAATTATCAAGAAGGGATTGATCCTATTGAAGACGATCAATTAGAAGCTTTCGAAAAATTGGTGCAAGATAATTTTGTAAACACTGGCGATGAAGATGTGATTGAAGGCGAAGTGGTGCATATGACTGACCGCGAGGCCATCATAGACATTAACGCCAAATCGGAAGGTGTTATTTCGTTAAATGAATTTCGCTACAATCCCGATTTAAAAATTGGTGATAAAGTAGAAGTGATTATCGATACTCGCGAAGACCGCACTGGTCAGTTGGTATTATCGCATAGAAAAGCTCGTGTAATAAAAGCATGGGATCGGGTAAATCACGCGCATGATAATAGCGAAATTGTAAATGGTTTTATTAAATGCAGAACCAAAGGAGGAATGATTGTAGATGTATTTGGCATCGAAGCGTTTTTGCCCGGTTCTCAAATTGATGTAAAACCCATTCGTGATTACGATCAATATGTGAACAAAACCATGGAATTTAAAGTGGTAAAAATCAACCATGAATTTAAAAACGTGGTGGTATCTCACAAAGCTTTGATTGAAGCGGATATTGAAGAACAGAAAAAAGAAATCATCGGCCAATTAGAAAAAGGCCAAGTGCTAGAGGGTACTGTTAAAAACATCACATCATATGGTGTGTTTATTGACCTTGGTGGCGTTGATGGTTTAATCCATATTACAGACCTTTCTTGGAGTCGAATCAATCACCCCACAGAGATTTTAGAATTAGATCAAAAACTCAACGTGGTAATCCTCGACTTTGATGATAATAAATCAAGAATCCAACTCGGTCTTAAGCAATTATCTGATCACCCATGGGATCGTTTGAGCGACACCATTAAAGAAGGTGAAAAAGTGAAAGGAAAAGTGGTTGTTATTGCAGATTACGGAGCTTTTATTGAAGTGGAAGAAGGTGTTGAAGGATTGGTGCACGTGTCAGAAATGTCATGGTCTACCCACCTGCGTTCGGCACAAGACTTTGTTAAAGTAGGTGATGAGATTGAAGCTGTGGTTCTTTCTTTGGACCGTGAAGCACGAAAAATGTCATTGGGTGTAAAACAGCTCACCCCCGATCCATGGACAGACATCACCACCAAATATCCTGTGGGCTCTACACACAAAGGTTTGGTGCGTAATTTTACCAATTTTGGAGTGTTTATTGAGTTGGAAGAAGGTGTGGATGGTTTAGTTTACATTTCTGATCTTTCTTGGACTAAGAAAATTAAACATCCTTCAGAAATTTTGACCCTAGGAGACACTATTGAAGTGGCTGTTTTAGAATTGGATGTGGAAGGGCGCAAGCTAAGCTTGGGTCATAAGCAAACCAAAGACAATCCATGGGATAAATATGAAAAAGAGTTTGGAGTGGATACCCTCCACGAAGTCGAACTTTCAGAAATTGTTGACAAAGGAGCTACCATTAATTTTAATGAAGATATTGTGGCTTTTGTTCCTTCAAGACATTTAGAGAAAGAAGATGGATCAAAACTCACAAAAGGCGAGAAAGCACAGTTTAAAATTATTGAATTCAATAAAGAATTTAAACGTGTGGTAGCTTCACATACTGTCCTTTTCAAAGAGCAGGAAATGAAGAACCTTAAAAAGGCAGCTAAAAAAGTGGAAGCCTCTAATAAAGAAGTAACCACCCTAGGTGACCTTGATGCACTTGCTGATTTAAAAGAGAAAATGGACAAAGAATGATTAAATTCTATTGTTTTAATCTTAAAATGCCCTCCTTTTATGGAGGGTTTTTTTTTCGTTAAGAAACCAATACTTTTGTAAAAGGAAAACCACTGATGGCAGATCGAATTTTGATTAACGAAAAAAAGCTAGAGATCATTCTCCACCGGCTTTGTTGCCAGCTTATTGAGCGCCATGTTGATTTTTCTAACGCCATTTTGGTGGGCCTTCAACCCAGGGGAATCTATCTTTTAGAAGCGCTTAAAGAAATGTTAGAAGCCCATTACCACATTCAAAATGTGCATTGCGGTAAACTAGACACCACTTTTTTTCGAGATGATTTTAGACGGGGCGCTCCACTCAAAGCGAGTGAAACCCAAATGGAGGTTGAAGTTGAAAACAAATCAGTAGTACTTATAGATGATGTGCTATACACCGGCCGCTCCATTCGTGCAGCGCTCACCGCCATAGACAGCTATGGACGCCCTAAAAACATAGAGCTACTCGTATTGATCGATAGAAGATTTAGCCGACATTTGCCCATTCAGCCCGACTATTTGGGCGCACAAATTGATGCGCTTGAGGGAGAAAAAGTGCGTGTTCATTGGGAAAATGAGAAACAAAAAAGCAAAGTCTATTTGGAAAAACACAATGCATGAAGACACTTTCCGTATCGCATTTACTGGGCATTAAATACTTAACAGAAGACGATTTAGCTTTAATTTTTGAAACAGCGGCCTTTTTTAAAGAAGTTATCAATCGCCCCATCAAGAAAGTGCCCAGTTTGCGTGATATAACCATTGCAAATTTGTTTTTTGAGAACAGCACAAGAACCAAGCTTTCTTTTGAATTGGCTGAAAAAAGATTGAGTGCCGATATTTTGAATTTTTCTGCCGGTCAATCTTCTCTAAAAAAAGGAGAGACGTTGATAGACACGGTAAATAATATT
>CAZTYX010000006.1:0-5794 GCA_964617385.1 uncultured Flavobacteriaceae bacterium
GACGAAAAACAAGCCTACATTGCCAAATGGCTCCCCTATGCCACCTCCCTCAGTGGTCCTGTTATTGATGTGCCTCAAGTAGATCATTTTAAAAAAAGGGGGGTAGAGACGGTGTCTAAACATTTTGAAGCTGAATTAGGCGAATTAAAAGAAAAAATAGCTGCCTTTGTGTCTTTGGCAGCAGACACCCAAAAAGTCTACAACGCCCAGTTTAAATTTGAACCCATTGTGGGCGAGACATACCACCTCTACCAAGGGGATAAACACCCCTTTTTATCAATCATCACCCCAGATCAATGGTCTCAAAACCACTTGGGCAGCTACCGCCTTAACCCCGAATACAAATGGATTAAAGTCGCATGGCCTCCAACTGAAGAATAAATACTCACCTCAACACCCTCTCTAAATTATCCGTATTTTTACCCCCATGGAGGAAACCCTAAGCGAACGCCAAAAAAAAATCAACAAGCTGTTGCAACAAGAAATTGCATTGCTGCTGCAAAAAGCAATCCGGCAAGAAGGCCGGGCCAATCTCATGGTTTCCATTTCAAAAGTGCGTGTGAGTGTAGACCTCACCTCGGCCAAAGTATTTGTCAGTTTTTTTCCATCTAAAAACGCCGCAGCACTTCTACAAACCCTCAAAGAAAATGCTGCTCAACTTAAACACGACCTCGCACAAATCTTACGCCATCATTTGCGCCGCATTCCCGAATTAAGTTTCTTTTTAGACGACTCCCTAGACTATATTGATCAAATAGACAGCGCCCTAAATGCCGGGCAAGATCCCATTAAAAACCCCGAATCGCTCTCTAAACGGCAAAAAAAATGAATGGCCCATTCAAAATTGCACTGCGTTATTTTTTTTCCAAAAGCCAACAAACGGTCATCAATCGGATCAACAGCTTTGCCCTAATTCTCGTTATTATAACCTCCCTTGCGCTCTTTGTGGTCTTGAGTGCCTTTGATGGACTCAAAGATTTTGGCCTTTCTTTAACAAACAACTTTTATCCCGACTACGTTATCAAGCCCCAGCAAGGCAAAACACTAACCTTAGACACAATCCATCATCAAGCCCTCGAAAAAATTGAAACCATCACACATTTTGCGCCCGAAATTGAGGAAAAAGTCTTTTTGAGCTATCAAGAAAAAAATCAGGTGGCCTACCTCAAAGGTGTCACGCCCAACTATGTAAACGTGCTGCCCATTGAAAGCTACATATACATTGGCCAATGGTTAGAAGCCGGTGCCCAAGTGGTGGCGGGCTTTGGCATTGCCAACGCACTGAGTTTAGGCATTAACGATTTTGATGCTTTTCTAGAACTTATCGTCCCAAAAAAGGAATCCCAAAGCCTGCTCAACCAAGATCCCTTTAAACGAGAATTGGCTTATGTGGTGGGCCTTTATCAGGTGTCTGAAGAACTTGATCAGCAATATGTTTTTGCCAACGCCTCTTTTGCACAAAGACTTTTGGGACTCCCCGAAAACACTTTCTCGCAAATCGCTTTAAAAGTGTCTCCAGAAGTTTCTAAGCAAAGCCTATTAGAACGCATTCAGCCCCTTTTTTCAGAACCCATTGTCTTAATTTCACGCAAAGACCAAAATGCTGCTTTATATAAAATGCTTAACCTAGAGCATTTAGCCATTTATTTCATCTTTACTTTGGTGATGATTATTGCGCTTTTTAATGTTATCGGCGCACTAATTATGATGATTTTGGATAAAGAAAAGCAACTCAAAATCTTATTTGCGATCGGCTTTTCACCCCCCACAATCCGAAACGTTTTTTTCTTTTTAGGTCTACTCATATGCGGGGTTGGCGGATGTGTGGGCTTGGTATTAGGAAGCGGTTTGGTTTTCATTCAAGATTATTTTCCTTTTCTATATGTGCCTGGCACGCAATTGCCCTATCCTGTTCAATTTCGAATGGAAAATTTGGCCATTGTATGGTTTACCCTTATGTTTCTAGGAACCCTCAGTACCGCTTGGGCCTGTAGGGGTGTTGTCAAAAAAATTCAAAGTGTGGCACCCGCCGCTTGATTTGAAAGACTTGCTTCCACTTCTTTAAAAACAGTGAACACTTCTTCGGAATGGTTGGCCGTGACCATAGCCGTTCGAAAGGTTTTAAAATTAGGAATCCCTTTAAAATAATTGCTGTAATGCCGCCGGGTTTCTAAAACACCCAAGGTTTCTCCCTTCCACGCAATGGCCATTTCCAAATGGCGCCGTGCCGTGTCCACTCGTTGCGCCATACTGGCTGGTGACAAGTGAGAACCTGTGTTTAAAAAGTGTTTTACTTCTTTAAAAAACCACGGATTGCCAATGCTTGCTCGGCCAATCATGGCACCATCCAACCCAAAGTCATCGCGCATTTCTTTGGCTTTTTCGGGACTGTTCACATCACCATTGCCAAATATGGGAATGTGCATGCGAGGATTGTTTTTTACTGCTGCAATGGGGCGCCAATCGGCATCACCCTTATACATCTGGGCCCGTGTGCGCCCGTGAATAGACAAGGCCGCACAACCCACATCTTGCAAGCGTTCGGCCACTTCAACAATTTTTATAGAATCATGATCCCAGCCCAATCGTGTCTTTACCGTCACGGGCAAGTGGGTGTGTTTCACCAAGGCCTCGGTGAGCTTAACCATTAGTGGAATGTCTTTTAAAATGCCTGCACCAGCTCCTTTGCAAACCACTTTTTTGACTGGACACCCAAAATTGATATCTACAATATCCGGTTTTGAAGCCTCCACAATTTCTACAGAACGAAGCATGGAATCTAAATTTGCACCGAAAATTTGGATTCCTACAGGACGTTCCTTTTCATAAATGTCCAATTTATGTACACTCTTGGCCGCCTCTCGAATCAAGCCTTCACTGGATATAAATTCGGTATAGACCACATCGGCGCCTTGCTCTTTACAAAGAGCTCTAAAAGGAGGGTCGCTCACATCTTCCATGGGAGCCAACAACAATGGAAATTCTGGCAATGATATGTTTCCTATCTTCGGCAAAACCAATCTTTTGGCAAAAATAGGGAAAAACTTTAGTCTCTATTGAACCCATTGGCTTCTAGCTGCTGAATGAACGCCTCATCCCAAAAGTCTTTTACCTGACCGTTTTGTAAATAATAGATTCTAGGAGGCGAATTCCCAATGAGATTAAAAAAGGTTTCTGCATCAATAAATGTATACGGATATGCACTTTGTGTTTGGGCCTCAAAAGCAGCCACAGAAGTAGACCCTTCTTTAAAATACAACACATAAAGGGGTAGCTTTTGCTGTTTTGAACGCTCCCAATCAGCTAGTGTGCGAGCTGTTTCTTGGCAATGGGAGCAATCTACATTGAAAACTGCCACCAACTTTTTGCCCTCCATTAGGTCCACCGGTCCGCGCTTTTCAAAATGGGTGTATGGGCTAAAAGAAAAGCTATTATAATCTGGTAAGGGTAAGAAAACCCATGGACTTATAAGAAGTATGAATGGAAACAAAATGAACACACGATGAGCTCTTTTTTGAAAATGGGTTTTTTTAAATAGAATAATGGCCATAATAAATAATACTGCATTTTTTAGAATGGATTGCGCTGGCGAAAGGGCTATAAGTTCTCCAAAACAACCACAGTTTTCTTGATTGCCCAAACCCCATAAATAAAACAAATGAAGGGTAAAACCTGTAAGCAGTAACAGCGACAAAACCAAAAAAAACTTTCTGTAAAAAGGCAGTAATAAACAAAAACCCAAAGCCAATTCTACACCCATAACAATACGGGATAAAATTCCAGCAAACGGTCTTGTAGAAACCAATCCTTGATCCAATAAAGTAATTTCAAAAAAGCCAGGGGCAATCCACTTGGTATAGGCCGAAAACAAAAAGGCAAAAGCAAAGAGGTATCTTAAGATTTGAGAAAAACGGAACATGCTCAAATATAGTCTTATTATTGAAATTAATAATCGGGCAAATAGCTATATTTGTCCCACCGAAGAACGCTGGTGCGGTATGAAACACATCCGAAATTTTTGCATTATTGCCCATATAGACCATGGCAAAAGTACCTTGGCCGACCGGCTTTTAGATTTCACTGGCACCATTACCGAACGTGAAAAACAAAATCAACTTTTGGACGACATGGACTTGGAGCGTGAACGGGGCATCACCATAAAATCGCACGCCATACAAATGGATTTTGTCAAAGACGGGCAAACCTATGTCCTTAACTTAATTGACACCCCAGGCCATGTTGATTTTTCTTATGAAGTATCACGATCTATAGCCGCTTGTGAAGGCGCCCTTTTGGTGGTAGACGCCGCCCAAAGCATTCAAGCACAAACCATATCCAATCTTTATTTGGCCCTAGAAAATGATTTGGAAATTATTCCCGTTCTTAATAAAGTTGATCTGCCCTCCGCCAATGTGGAAGAGGTAACCGATGATATTGTGGATTTATTAGGTTGTGATCCCGAAGATGTCATTCCGGCTTCAGCAAAGTCAGGCATTGGTATTGAAGCTATTTTAGACGCCATCTTAGAAAAGATTCCAGCCCCCAAAGGAGACCCCAATGCACCGCTTCAGGCCCTCATTTTTGATTCTGTTTACAACCCCTTTCGTGGGGTAGAAACCTATTTTAGAATCCTTAATGGAAGTTTGTCTAAAGGACAAAAAATTAAATTTATGGCTACGGGCAAGACCTATTTTGCCGATGAAATTGGAACCCTAAAACTCACCCAAAAACCCAAATCAAAAATTGAAGCCGGCGACGTGGGCTACCTCATCACAGGCATAAAAGAAGCCAAAGAAGTGAAAGTGGGAGACACCATTACCAGTGCCGAAAACCCAACACACGAAGCCATTGCCGGATTTGAAGAAGTGAAACCCATGGTGTTTGCGGGCATTTATCCTGTAGACACCGAAGATTTTGAAGAGTTGCGCTCAAGCATGGAAAAACTCCAACTCAACGACGCCTCCCTAGTGTTTGCCCCCGAAAGTTCTGCCGCGTTAGGTTTTGGCTTTCGCTGTGGTTTTCTAGGCATGCTCCACCTTGAAATCATTCAGGAGCGCTTGGAGCGAGAGTTCAACATGACCGTAATCACAACAGTCCCCAACGTTTCCTATCACGCCTACACCAAAAAAAATCCAGACACCACCCTTTTGGTGAACAACCCCTCAGACCTGCCCGACCCCTCTGTGCTCGATCGTGTAGAAGAGCCCTACATCAAAGCAGCCATCATCACCAAAGCCGACTTTGTGGGCAATGTGATGACCCTCTGTATTGAAAAAAGAGGACAAATTACTAATCAAACCTATCTCACTCCAGAACGTGTAGAACTCAGTTTTGACCTTCCCCTTGCCGAAATTGTTTTTGATTTTTATGACCGCCTAAAAACCGTAAGCAAAGGATATGCCTCCTTTGACTATTCTCCCATTGGCATGCGCCCCTCTAAATTAGTGAAGGTTGACATTTTGCTCAATGCCAATCAAGTGGATGCGCTTTCGGCCCTAATTCATGCCGATAATGCCTACACCATTGGTAAAAAAATGTGCGAAAAACTTCGGGAGCTAATTCCAAGACAACAGTTTGATATTCCTATTCAAGCGGCCATTGGAGCCAAAATTATTTCACGAGAAACCATTAAGGCCCTCCGAAAAGACGTTACCGCCAAATGTTATGGTGGCGATATCACCCGTAAACGAAAATTGCTCGAAAAACAAAAGAAAGGGAAAAAGAAAATGCGTCAGGTCGGCAACGTAGAAATTCCCCAACAAGCCTTTATGGCCGTGCTTAAACTCAACGACTA
>CAZTYX010000006.1:5894-36432 GCA_964617385.1 uncultured Flavobacteriaceae bacterium
GGGGAGACGCTGTTTTTACCTTTTATCCTTTTTTAGAAACAGAAAAACCTTTGCGAAAAAAAGCCGTTTGGTTTCCTACCCTAAGAGGCCATGCATTGCCTGGTGGAAGGGTAACGCGAGAAGCCTATGAAACCCTTGTGGAAGAAACCCTTTCTCGTTTAAAAGAAAACCTACCTTATGACGGTCTTTTTTTTGACATTCATGGAGCCATGAGCGTGGAGGACCTTGCCGATCCAGAAGGCGACTTTATCAAACGCATTCGTGCAGTGGTGGGTTATAAGACCTTGATTTCAACCTCTATGGATTTACATGGCAATGTGTCCAAACGTTTAGCCGAAGAATCCGACCTTATCACATGCTACCGAATGGCACCCCATGAAGATGCCCTTGAATCCAAAGAGCGAGCAGTAAGAAACCTTGTGGATCGCTTAGCTAACGGGAAGGGAAAACCTGCCTATAAAGCCTATGTGCGTGTGCCCATATTATTGCCTGGAGAAAAAACGAGTACACGCATTGATCCTGGGAAGAGTCTCTATGCTCAAGTAGCACCCCTTGCCCAACAAGAGGGAGTATTAGACGCCGCCATTTGGATTGGCTATGCCTGGGCTGATGAAGACCGAAACCACGCCGTGGTGATGGTGACAGGTGACAATAAACAACCTGTTCAAAAAGCTGCCGAAACCTTGGCCAATGCTTTTTGGAATGCCCGTTTTGATTTTGATTTTGTGGCTCCCACCACCACTTTTGAAAAAGCCTTAACCTTGGCATTTAACAGCACCGAAAAACCCTTTGTAATTAGCGATATGGGCGATAACCCTACGGCAGGAGGTGCCGGAGACGTCACTTGGACATTACGAGAATTGCTGAATAACAAAACCTTTAGTAGCCCCAAAGGTCCGACCGTGATTTATGCTTCCATTCCAGGGCCAGATCTTGTAGCAAAAGCCCTAAAAGTGGGTGTGGGCCAAACCGTGAAAGGCCTTGTGGGTGCAGCAGTTGACAATCGTTATGCCCCACCTTTACAGCTAAAAGGAACCGTAAAAGCCATTCACCAAGGCGATATAAATGCCGCGGTTGAAGTGGTCGTTCAAACCGGCTCCCTTCATGTAATTGTGACCCAAAAAAGAAAGCCTTATCATTATCTAAAAGACTTCACAACTTTAAATCTTAATCCGAAAAAAACCGATTTGCTTATTGTTAAAATTGGCTATTTGGTGCCGGACTTATACGACCTCCAGGGCGACTGGGTTATGGCACTTACACCTGGAGGAGTAGATCAAGACTTGGAGCGCTTGCCCTACAAAAACCTGCAACGCCCCATTTTTCCTCTGGATAAAAACATGCCCGATCCAGACCTTTCGGCGGTTTGGATTCCTGCCTCTGGATCAACAATGGGAAAATAAAACATGGGGGCACAACACTTCCATATTAAGGTTATTCCAAACGCCAAAATTACGCGTATCAAAGCAGAGCGTGAAAACCAGTTTAAAGTTTGGTTGCCCGCGCCAGCGGTTGATAACCAAGCAAACAAAGCACTTCTTGAATTGTTGGCCAAGCACTTTAATGTCAAAAAAAAGGCGTTATCCATTATTAACGGACATAAAAGCCAAAAGAAAATTATTGAACTAGAGTCCTAAGAACATCCTCATTAGAAAGCATTTCCTTTTTTTTATATTTGAGAAATAGAATACAAAAAGACGTTTGATGGTGGTGCCGTTGTTTAAAAAAATTCTGTTCGGATTTGCTTTTTCTCCTTCCTTAAAGGCCAATGCCTTTGAAGTGATGCGTTTGGCACATTTTTTAGAAGCAGAACTTCTCTTTGTGCATGTGGGAAACAAAACCCCACAAAAAGAAAAACAATTCCAAGAACTGCTGGAACAATGTGAGACCAAACCCAAAAAAGTTGAAGTGCACTGGGAACAAGGCGATCCTGTAGACACCCTTTTAGAGAGCTGCAAAAAATGGTCTGTAGATTTATTGCTGTTGGGCGCCTTAAAACGTGAAAATATGGTGAAGTTTTATGTTGGGTCTATTGCCAGAAAACTCACCCGAAAAGCACCTTGCTCTGTCTTGTTGATATTACACCCATCAGTAGACCGCACACCCTGCAGACACATTGTAGTTAATGCTTTTGAAAGTGCACAAACCGCCGAAACCATTCAAGCGGCCTTTGCTTTTGGAAAAGCTCTGGGCACCAAAAAAATTACTCTTGTAGAAGAAATCAGTCGTTCCAAAGTGGCCGTAACAGTAAATGACAATCGCTCACTACGTATGGCAACACTAAAAAAAGAACGCCTCAAAAGGGTTGAAGACCAAAGGGTACATGACCTTGTGGCGCAAATTCCAGAGGTTCAAAAAAAGGGCATTAAATGGCAAACCCAAAGCATTTTTGGAAAAAGAGGCTATTCCATTGGGCACTATGCTCGCGTGGTGCGTGCCGATTTGGTGGTAATGAATGCGCAAGAGCAACCCTCTTTCTGGGGGCGGTTTTTTCCTAAAGACTTGGAACATATTTTAACCGAATTGCCTACCAATGTTTTAATCGTCCAATCAAAAGAACATGTCTAAAGCCGCTCCTTTTAAAACGTTTTTTGGACAATTGCCTAGAAATATTTTTTCAGGCTTCGTGGTATCACTAATTGCTTTGCCATTGGGCCTAGGGCTAGCAATTGCTTCAGAGGCCCCCCCCATTGCAGGCATTATTGCGGCCATTGTGGGAGGCGCTGTGGTGGCCTTGTTGGGCGGTTCTCATTTAACCATTACGGGGCCTGGAAACGGATTGGTTATTGTAGTGTTAAGTGCCATCACCACTTTGGGAAATGGCGATCTAAAAACGGGCTATCTCATTACGCTAGCAGCAATCATCTTTTCAGGTGTTTTGATGTTTCTTTTTGGTGTCTTTCGCTTGGGTGCGCTAAGTGAGTTTTTTCCTGCCTCTGCCTTGCAAGGCATGTTGGCCGCTATTGGTATTGGCATTTTAGCCAAACAATTTCACGTGATGTTGGGCAATACACAAATCAAAGGCAATACCCTAGAACAATTAGGACAAATTCCAACAAGTCTCATCCATTTTTTTTCTGAACAGCCCTTTGCCGGACTCTTAGGGTTGGGGAGTTTGATTTTTCTTTTTTTATATAGTAAAATTAGGAACCCTTATTTTCATTTAATTCCCGCCCCAATGTGGGTGGTGCTCGCCGCCATTGGAACCAGTTATTATTTTTTAATTATTAAAGGGGTGCCTGCTCCCATAGACTCCTCCCTATTAATCCAATTGCCAGACAATATCATTGCAGACCTTCCTAAACCCGACTTTAGTCTTTGGAAAAAAGGTTCATTTTGGAGTGTGGTATTGTCACTCACCCTCATTGCCAGCATTGAAACCCTATTGAGTATCAAAGCAGTAGATAAACTAGACCCTCAAAAAAGACGTTCTAATGTGAACAAAGACCTCCGGGCTATTGGTATTGCCTCTGTATTGAGTGGCTTTTTGGGTGGATTAAATGTGGTTACGGTTATTGCCAGAAGCTCAGTAAATGCCAACAATGGCGGATCAAATCGATCAGCCAATTTTTTTCATGCCCTCTTTTTAGTATTGTTTCTCTTACTCTTTAGCCAACAAATTACGCTCATTCCGCTCACCGCCCTTGCGGCCATATTGGTCTTTACGGGCTATAAACTCTCCACACCCGAAAATTTGTTGCGCATCTATAAAATTGGTCGAGAACAAGCTTTGCTCTTTTTAATTACATTGGTGGCCACCTTACTTACCGATCTCATTTCGGGAATCGTAATGGGAATGCTCTCTACGCTTTTCATTCATTTCTTGCTTAACAAAAGCGTCACCTTGTTTACGCGCAACGCTTTTAAACCAAACGTGTTGATGTATCAAGAGAGCGAAAGTAAAAATTACTATGTGAGTGTAAAGAATTTTTGTTCTTTCTTAAACCTTTTTAAGTTGCGCGCCAAACTGGATGAAATTCCAGAAAACCAACATGCCATCGTGGATTTTTCTCTCTGCGAATTTGTGGATCACACGGCCATGGAATCGCTGCATGATTATCAACGAACCTTTGCCAAAAGGGGGGGGCTTTTTGAAATTATTGGACTCGACATTCACGCCTCAGAAACGGAGCATCCTTTTGCCGTTAAGAAAACACGCCCCATTGAAAGTCTTATTCAATTGCCTCAAGTGCTTACCCGAAGGCAAACCCAATTGCAAAAATTGGCTGCCGACCTCAACTGGGAATACCTGCCCGAATTTATTACCCAACCCACTGCTTTGGAAAAATTTGTGTTTTTTGATTCCCATGTTCTCAATTATCAATACAACACCCTTTCCAGTCCGACACAAAACATGCACCTTTTTGATTTGAGCTATTCCGAAGGTGCCTTTATCACCAAAGAAGACATCAAAGCCACCTTTTTATATATCAAAACCACAAGGGCATTGCCTTCGTTTATATTAGACCGAGAAGATTTTTACGCGAACCTATATGCTTGGTTGGGTGACGAGAAAGACATCGATTTTGAAGAATTTCCAGATTTTTCCAGACATTTTCATTTGAGTGGAAAAAATCGAAGTGAAATTCAAAGGCTCTTCACCAAAGAATTGATCTTCTTTTTTGAAAGCCATAACAGCTATCACTTAGAATGCAATGGCTCTGCCTTGCTCATCAAAGGAAAAGAACGGCTTTCCAGCATCCAAGAGGTGAAAAAAATGTTGTCTTATGGCCAAGATCTAAGCCAATTGATTGAGGAAGATTAATTTTTACAAAATTCGTACTTTGTAGCAAACTCTAATCCTAATGAAAATAAGATCACTTTTTAGTTTTGGGCTTTTGCTTTTCCCCATCACACAAATGGCGCAAGACGAAACCGTTGAAATACTTAATGAAAAAATGGCTGATTTGGTGGCCCCCAACGCCCAAATAGAGGTGCTTGCCTCTGGCTTTGAATGGTCTGAAGGGCCCGTATGGGTGCCCGAACTCAATGGACTGTTGTTTTCCGATGTGCCGGAAAATAAAGTCTTTTTGTGGACGGCTGATGCAGGGTTGCAATTGTTTTTAGATCCGAGCGGATTTACGGGCTATGCAAAAACAACCCACCAAAACAGTCCTGATGCCAAAAATTTAAAAGAACCTGGTTCCAACGGATTGGCTTTGGATGCCAATGGCAACCTTGTGCTTTGCCAACACGGTGACCGCCGTGTGGCTCGATTAATAAGTTGGGAATCCTCAGAACCGCAATACGAAACCCTTGTTGACCGCTATGAAGACAAGCGCTTTAACAGTCCAAATGACTTGGTTTTTGCCAAAAATGGCGACCTCTATTTTACAGACCCTCCCTATGGGCTAAACAAACAAGATGAAGATGAACGCAAAGAACTCGCCCACAATGGTGTCTATAAACGTGCTGCCAACGGCTCGCTTTCTTTGGTCACCGCCACACTAACTCGACCCAATGGTATCGGTCTATCTCTTGACGAAAAAACGCTTTACATAGGCAACTCAGATGCTAGCAACTCCATTATTTTGGCCGTAGATCTTTCCGTTATACCTCACACTACACGGGTGTTTTTTGATGGCAATACTCTTTCCAAAACACGTCGTGGGCTTTTTGACGGACTTAAAGTACACTCATCGGGTGTGATTTTTGCCACCGGTCCAGGCGGTGTTTTGCTAATTGATGCTGAAGGCAATCACCTAGGAACCATTCGCACCAACAGTGCCACAGCCAATTGCGGCTTTGGCCCCAACGAGAACTATTTATATATGACCTCAGACGCCGATTTGACCCGAATTAAATTAAACTAAATGGAACTCTATGCCGTTGAAGCGGGCCATTTCAAACTCGATGGTGGAGCCATGTTTGGCGTGGTACCCAAAACCCTGTGGCAAAAAACGAATCCACCCGATGCAAACAATCGAATTGCAATGGCCTCTCGTTGTTTATTGGTGGTTCATGAGAACCGTCAAATTTTAATCGACTGTGGCATGGGCAATAAACAAGACGCTAAATTTTTTAGTTATTACGATCGGTTTGGCCCTCACAATTTGCTTGACTCCTTAAAAAAAGTGGGGACCCACCCCGAGGATATCACAGATGTGTTTTTTACACACCTTCATTTTGATCATTGTGGGGGGGCCATTGAAAGAAATACTCAGGATAAACTCGTGCCTACATTTAAAAATGCACACTATTGGGTGCACCATAAACATTGGGGCTGGGCTACGGCTCCCAACGCTCGCGAAAAGGCTTCTTTTTTACCCGAAAATCTCAACCCCATTGAAGCCACTGGACAACTGAAATTTATTTTCGATGAACAAAAACACCTTAAAGAAACCCCTTTTCCCTTTGAAATATTATTAATGGATGGGCATACTGAAAAACAAATGCTGCCCGTATTTAATTTTAAAGGACAGAAACTGGTCTATGCCGCCGATTTGATCCCTACCGTGGGACATATTCCCATTCCCTATGTGATGGGTTATGACACGCGGCCCTTGCAAACCTTAGAAGAAAAAACCTGGTTTATGGAACAAGCCATAGAAAACAACTATTTGCTTTTATTAGAACACGACCCAAATCACGAGTTGATCTCCTTAAAACAGACCGAAAGAGGGGTTCGTTTAGACCAAAGTTTTACCTTTGAAAATTATTTTTAAACAAATGAAAAACCTTATTGTTTGGGGTAGCATTGCCCTGTTTCTTTCTGGCTGTAGTACCATTCGTTTTGTGGGTGAGCCCTTAACTGTAAATTCAACTTCCAAAACACTTCCTCTTGAAGATGCTCAAAAAAAACAATGGCATTTGCTCGACATGAATATTGATTCTATTCCTGGCACCAGTGTGATACGAGCCTATGAAGAGTTAATTAAAGAAAAAACTGGAAAACGAGTGGTGGTGGCTGTTATCGACTCGGGGATAGATATTGACCATCCTTGTTTAGAAGAAGTGATTTGGCAAAATGATGATGAAATTGAAAACAACGGTATAGATGACGATCAAAACGGCTATGTAGATGATCGGCACGGATGGAATTTTTTGGGTGATTCAGATAAGGAAAACATGGAGTATGTGCGCCTCATGAAAACCACAAATCCTGAAAATCCCGCCTATAAAGAATACGCTGATTTTTTAAGGAAAGAAAAAAGCAAGGTGCTGGCTGAGCAGCCCCAAATTATTGCATTACTACAACGCATTGATGCTGCAGACAGTTTGTTGGCAGCCGCCTTAAACACAAAAGACTACAGCCTTGCGCAGGCACAGGCCATAAGCCCTAAAACGCCAGCCCTAATGGACGCAATTCGAATGAAAGAATTTCTGGAGGGGGCAAACTTTAGTCGAGAAGACGTTGCAGAATATAAAGACTACCTCCAAAACAGACTCGACCATCATTTTAACATCGCTTTTGATGGGCGAACACCTGTGGGCGACAATCCCAACGATATTAACGATAAAAACTATGGGAATGGAAATGTGGTTGGCCCCAATTTAGACAGTGCCCTCCACGGCACCCATGTGGCCGGTATCATTGGTGCGTCTTGTACACACCCCAATCACCCAAAAGGGGTGGCGCAAAACATTGCGCTAATGGTGGTGCGTGCCGTGCCCGATGGTGATGAATATGATAAAGATGTGGCCCTGGCCATTCGGTATGCGGTTGACAATGGTGCACAGGTGATCAACACCAGTTTTGGTAAAAACTTTTCGCCACACCCTGAATGGGTATATGAGGCTTTGCGCTATGCTGCAGCAAAAGATGTGCTGGTGATTAATGCGGCGGGTAATGATAGTAAAAATGTAGATCCAAATCAATCGCCCTCCTTTCCCAGAGACCATATTGATGGGAAAGCGTTTATTGATAACTTTATAACGGTGGGCGCAACCACAAGTGCCTATGATGCGTCTCAGGTGGCTTCTTTTTCTAACTTTGGTGCTTCAAGTGTGGATGTTTTTGCCCCAGGGGCAGACATTTATTCAACCACACCCGATAATTCTCATTCCTTTCAAAACGGAACTTCTATGGCGGCACCAAACGTGGCTGGAATTGCGGCCGTGCTTCGATCATTTTTTCCCAAATTGTCTGCTCCCACCATCAAAAAAATAATTCTTGATTCGGGCATTCCTATGCATGCTTCTGTTGTCCATCCAGAAAACCAAACCACAGTAAGTCCACAATCTATATCCAAAACAGGAAAAGTGGCAAATCTTTATAACGCTTTACTCCTTGCCTCCAAAACAAAATAATTATGAGATCAACTTTTTTTTATTTGCTTTTTTGCTTTAGCTTTTCCCTTTCTGCACAAACCTATTGGCAGCAAAAAGGAGACTATAAAATGGAGGTTGCCTTAGACGTCAACACGTTTCAATACACCGGCACACAGGTGTTGGAATACAGCAATCAATCGCCAGACACCTTAAAAAGTGTCTATTATCACTTGTTTTACAACGCGTTCCAGCCAAAGAGTGAAATGGCCATCCGCATTAAAAACGGAAAAGATCGCAACGGTCGATTTCGTGTTGATTTTGACACCTTACAACCCCAAAATCAGGGGTATTTAAAGGTTTCTAACCTTAAACAAGAGGGGGTCCTATTAACGCCAAAAGTATCTGGAACGATTTTGGAAGTACCCTTAGCTAAACCCCTTTTGCCAAAGCAGACCACCACCTTATCTATGTCTTTTAATGGTCAAGTGCCTTCAATGATTCGCCGAGCAGGAAAAATGTCTCGAGAAGGGGTGGTACTTTCTATGGCCCAGTGGTTTCCTAAAATGGCAGAATATGACTATGATGGATGGAATGCCGAGCCCTATTTGGGACGTGAATTCCACGGGGTATGGAGCAATTTTGATGTGAGCATTACCTTAGACAAAGGATATACTGTTGCCGCCAGTGGCTATTTGCAAAACAAAGAAGAAGTGGGGCATGGCTATGCCGATATTAAAAAAAGCAAAGCCAAACGAGGACAGTTGCGATGGCACTTCATTGCTCCCAATGTGCATGATTTCACCTGGGCCGCAGACCCCAATTATATTCATGACACATACCCTGGGCCCAATGGCGTTACCCTTCATTTTTTTTATAAGAACGATCCCGAAATTATTGATAACTGGAAAAAGTTACAACCGGTTACAGCAGCCCTAATGCAATTTTATAATACCACTATTGGTCCATATCCATACGACGAATACAGCGTGGTTCAAGGGGGTGATGGCGGTATGGAATATGCCATGCTCACACTCATAACCGGTGGGCGTTCTTTTGATGGATTGGTGGGCGTTACAGCACATGAATTAGCCCACTCTTGGTTTCAACATGTTTTAGCCACCAATGAAATGAAACACGAATGGATGGACGAAGGGTTTACCTCCTATATTAGTGCCTATGCCAAAGCTGCCGTTATGGAAGAACCCAATGATTTTCCTCTCGAAGGCTCCTACAGGAGTTATTTTTCATTGGCTCTATCGGGCTTTGAACAGCCACAAATGACCAACGCCAATCGATATGCCTATAACGCCGCATATGAAACCACTGCCTATTCTAAAGGTGCCGTTTTTTTGGCGCAATTAGGCTATATTATTGGGCAAGATAAATTAGCCGAAACCCTCCTAGAATATTATAAAGCGTTTCAATTTAAACACCCAACGCCCAATGATTTTAGACGGGTGGCCGAACGGGTTTCTGGTCTACAACTAAAATGGTATTTAACCGATTGGACACAAACCACCAACACCATTGATTATGGTATTAAACAAGTGCGGGCGATTAATGAAAATCAAACCGAAGTGGTGCTAGAACGCGTTGGCCTAATGCCCATGCCCATTGACCTTTTGGTGAATTTGGACGGAGATGAACAAATGCTATATTATATTCCTTTGGCCTTAATGCGCGGAGAAAAAGAAAATCCTTATGCGCTAGATTGGACGCTTTTGGACGATTGGACTTGGGCCAATCCGGTATATCGCTTTGTGTTGGATGTGCCTCTAGAAAAAATTCAGTCCATCATTATTGATCCAACGTTTTTTATGGCCGATATTGATCGAGAAAACAATCTTTATTTACCCAAAGAAACTGAAGAGCCATTAAGCGAATAAAAGACAAAATTGTAGTAAATACTCTTTTTACAAATGGGGTTCGTCTCACATGGGGAAAGGTGACGCTTATTCACCAAAAAGATCTTTTTCCAAGCTTACACTTTGGAGTGAGCGTTCCCAAAAAGAAATTTCCTCTTGCTGTGGATCGAAACCGAATGAAGCGTCTTTTGCGTGAAGCCGTGCGCCTTTATTTAAAAGAACATCCTCTGTTGCGTTCACATGCCGTTGGAATGTTTGTTGTTTTCAATGGCAATGCATTAATTTCTTTTCAGGAGGTAAAAGAAGAGGTGTATCGTCTCTTAAATCGGTTTTTTTATTCGGAAGAATAGTACATGGCGCAATGGGGAATGTCGTCTTCCAAATAATCTTCTCCCCTATATTCAAAACCCAATGCCTTATAGAAGTCTTGAAGGTGTTTTTGAGCTGATATTTTAATTGTTTTTTGGGGCATTTGATCTCTACAAAATGCGATGGCTTTTTCCATAAGTGTGGTTCCCCATTTTTTGTGTCTTTTTTCTGGATGCACCACAACTCGGCCTATATACACATGGGGTTGCTGCGACAAAGAAGGGATAATACGTGCATAGGCAATGAGTTTATCATCGGTTGTTTTACCCAAAAGGTGGTATGCGTTTTGGTCTAAATTATCTACGTCCTGGTAGGGGCAATTTTGTTCCACAACAAAAACGGCTGCACGTAGTCTAAGCAGTGCATAAAGGTCGTTTTTATCGAGTTCATCAAAAGAAGACAGTTGCCATTGCATGGTTTTAAATGCACATTTTAGCCACGCGGTTTTGGTGTCTGCCGCCTTCAAAGGGGGTGTTTAAAAAGGCCGACACCATAGCCAGGGCGACTTCCTCAGTAATAAATCGAGCTGGAATACACAACACGTTGGCATCATTGTGTGCTCGTGCCAGTTGGGCCAATTCAGCTTCCCAACAAATGGCTGCACGAATGTCTTGGTATTTATTGGCTGTCATAGACACACCATTGCCGCTTCCACAAAGTAGAATTCCTTTTTCTGCAGTGCCATTAACTACGTCTTTGGCCACCGGGTGAACAAAGTCTGGATAGTCTACGCTGGCCTCAGCGTCTGTGCCATAATTTGTTATTTGGTGTCCTTCTGCCTCCAAAAATCGCATAACTGCAGCTTTATGGAGAAAACCCGCATGATCGTTTCCTATGCTAATTTTCATTTATTAAACTTTTATGCAAAGGTAGAAAACACGGTTCTATCTGTGCCTCCTTTTTTGTTGATTGTCTTAAAATAATATTGTTGATAACTATAGAAAACACTTTTTGTTATTGTTGGTGTTTTTTCTCTATTTAAAAATGAATCCAAAAAAGCCTTTTTTTTTATGTGTTTTTTTTCCTTATTTATCTTACAAAATCGAATAGAAATGAACGGCATTTTTGGCGCTCAAAACGGTCTTTTTATCAGCTTTTTTATCTATTAACAACAGTTAATAGGATCGCTAAATGTTTTATATACATTGCATTAAATTGTCAATTACTAAAAACAAACCTTTAATAAGTTTGTCCGTTTTGTAAATGCAAAAATGAAAGCAATAAGTTTTACCGCTATAAACACCCCATCATAATCATCATTAAATAAAAATTTAAATAAAAAAAATATGTTTTATTATTTAAAAGAGGGATAACTTCTTTTGATGTTGAGAAGCTTTATCTTTGTCGAACCGATTTACAGGCATGTCTAAAAAGAAAAAAGCGCAGCAACGCATTGAGAAAAAAATAATTTCCCTATTTCAAAGCCGCACAAAACAAAAATTAAACTACAAACAAATTGCTGCGGCATTACAAATTACGAGCACCCAAGGAAGAAATGACATAATTAGATCATTGGGAAAATTAGCACAAAAAAAAGTACTTAAGAACGAAAACCGAGGGCAATATAGCTATGTAGAAACAGCTCAAAACACCATTGAAGCACGTTTCAATGTGTTGCCAAATGGAAAGGGAATGGTGCAAACTGATGCAATAGACACCCCCATTTTTATTTCTAAAAAACATTTTCGGCAGGCCTTGCATGGTGATTTGGTTCAGATACAATACCGACGCAATCGAAAAAAAGAACAATGGGAAGGTGAAATTATTTCGGTGTTAGAACGCCAAAATAAAGAATATGTTGGCGTATTGGAAAAGCATACAGACTTTGCCTTTGTCCTTACACGAAATGTTAGGATGTATACCGATTTTTTTATACCAATCAAAGAAACAACGTCTTATGAGAATGGAGATAAAGTGGTGGTGGTATTTGATCATTGGGCTCCATTTGATGACTGTCCCACGGGGAAAATTATTAAATCTTTAGGCAAACCGGGAGAAACCGAAACCGAAATACATGCTATTCTTCACGATTATGGATTACCCTATAGTTTTCCTTTGGCAGTTGAAGAAGAAGCCGCAAAAATTGATACTCAAATTCGTACTTCAGAAGTAAAAAAGAGAAGGGATTTTAGAAATAAGTTAACTTTTACCATAGATCCAATAACAGCAAAAGATTTTGATGATGCATTGTCTTTTGAGCGATTAAAAAATGGAAATTATGAAGTGGGCGTTCACATAGCCGATGTGTCCCATTATGTGCAACCCAATACCCTTCTGGAAGAAGAAGCTTATAACCGAGCAACTTCCGTTTATTTGGTTGACAGAGTGGTTCCCATGTTGCCAGAAATGCTTTCTAATGGTTTGTGTTCTTTGCGCCCACATGAAGAAAAATACACGATGAGCGCCGTTTTTGAGCTTACTCCAAAAGGTGATGTGCTATCCGAATGGTTTGGAAAAACCGTGATACTTTCTGACCATCGTTTTTCTTATGAAGAGGTTCAAGAAGTTTTAGAAACACAGCAACAAGCCGTATCTGAAGCAGTGTCACTAACCAAACAAAAATACAGCCTTCCCTCTGACCTTTTTGAAGCCCTAAACACGCTTAATGATTTGGCACAACAGTTTCGTTCTCAAAGAAGAAAAAGCGGCGCTTTGTTCTTTGATCGTCAAGAAGTAAATTTTACTTTAAATGAAAATAACAACCCTGTTGGTGTTTCCTTCAAGGTTTCTCAAAATGCACATCAACTGGTGGAAGAAATGATGCTTCTAGCCAACCGGAAAGTGGCGATGTTTATAGGCAAAAAAAGAGCAAAATTACCCTTTGTATATCGGGTGCATGATGACCCCGATTTTGATAAGTTGGATCAATTGGGTCGATTTGTGAAACGATTTGGATATCAATTGGATTTAGATCAAAAAAAGATCTCCTCAAGCATCAATAAATTATTGGTGGATACGCATGGAAAAAAGGAACAAAATTTGATAGATACCTTGGCGTTAAGGGCAATGAGTAAGGCCGTTTATACCACAAAAAATATTGGACATTATGGTTTAGCATTTCCTTTTTATACCCATTTTACCTCCCCCATTAGACGCTATCCTGATGTTTTGGTGCATCGTTTGCTGATGCACTACTTAGAAAAACCCGAAGCCGTTTCTGCTGAAGCTCTTGAGGCAGCCTGTGAACATTCTTCTTCCAGAGAACAATTGGCCACCAAAGCCGAGCGCGATTCAATCAAATATATGCAAGTAGTCTATATGGAAAACCATGTTGGTGCAGCATTTGATGGGGTTATTTCGGGGGTTACTGAACGGGGTATTTTTGTGGAATTAAACGAAAATAAATGTGAAGGAATGATTCGTGTAGTCGATTTGGAAGGAGATTATTACATTTATATGGAAAGCGAATATGCCTTGATTGGACAGCGCACAAAAAAACGATTTCAATTAGGCGATCCTATTCAAATTAAAGTAAAAAAAGCAGATGTTATTAAAAGACATTTGGATTTTGTGTTGGCATAAACCGTATATTTGACTGTTACCAAATCAAAATAGCATGAAAATTAAACCTCTCTTTTTCGTATTTCTACTATCAATCACAACGAGCATTGCGCAAGAAAAAAGAATTGTGATTGTATCACCTTTTTCGATCCTTAAAATATTTTCGGGTATGGAAGTGAAAATAATTCCATCCAAAGAAAATAAGGTTATAGTTTATGGAGATTATCAACAAGGTGTTATTGTGCAACAAAAAGGAGAATCGTTGAAAATTAAGCAATCCATTGCCACATTAATCAATAAGGAATTTTCTTATGTAGAAGTCTACACTACTCAAAAACTCTATCAAATTAATGCCCATCAAGGAAGTAAAATAACATCTACAGCACCCATAGAGCAAGATCAAATTACCCTAAAAATTAGAGAAGGTTCCGAGCTCACTTTCGATATAGCTAGCGATCATATTGAAGCCAATGTATCTAGCGGTGGGCGCTTAATTTTACAAGGCAAAACAAACTATTTTGATTTAAAGATTAACTCAGGAGGTAGTTGTGAATCAGAAAAACTTTATGCCACCAACGTTAGCACTCAAGTGGTGGCTGGAGGGGTGGCGTATGTAAATGCTAGTGAGTTATTAGATGCCAAAGTAACGGGCGGTGGAATCATTCGCATTTTTGGAAAACCCAAGAAACAAATTACGCAAACCACTTTGGGCGGAAGAATTGTAGAAGTAGATTAAAAAAACCCGTCAAAAACGGGTTTGATAGTGAGGCATCGAGCGGATTCGAACCGCTGTACAAGCTTTTGCAGAGCTCTGCCTAGCCACTCGGCCACGATGCCAGCGTGCACAAAAATAACAAATTAAAGCTCACCTTGTGCGATTTATCTACTTAGTTGCAATTGTACTGCAACCGCATCCACGTTTCCACCAATGGGAGGGTTTTTTTTCACCACTTTCACCTTCACTTGTTCCACAGTTGGGTGTTCTTTCATGATGCTTTTACCAATGCGTTGTGCTACGTTTTCTAAAAGATGCGATCGTTTTTGCATTTCTGTTTTCACAATGGCGTGAAGCGAAACATAATCAACAGTATCTTTGAGGTTGTCTGTAGTTGAAGAAAGGTTAAGGTCTGTATCTACCTCTAAGTCAACAATATAATCGCTGCCAATACGGCTTTCTTCATCCATACACCCATGGTATGCATAGAGTCTTATGTTATCTAAAAAGATCTTTCCCACCCCTTTTTTTGGCAAAGATAGAAAGTCTGTTGACATGAATTTGGAAAACTACGAAATCAATATCTTTGTGCTCATAAAAAAGGCGATGGAAAAATCCTTACACTTCATAGAACACCTTGTTGAAGAAGACCTTCAAAAGGGGTATGATAAAACCTCACTTCGGTTTCGGTTTCCACCAGAACCCAATGGCTATTTACACATTGGCCACGTGAAGGCCATTTGTATAAATTTTAATCTTGGTGAAAAATACAATGCACCAGTGCATTTACGTTTTGATGACACTAACCCCGCCAAAGAAGAACAGCAATATGTTGAGGCCATTAAAAAAGACATTCAATGGTTGGGCTATGCTTGGTCAAAAGAATGTTATGCATCAGACTATTTTGAGCAACTATATCAATGGGCACACGATTTGATAGACAAGGGTTTGGCATATGTTGATTCTCAAGACTCAGAAGCCATAGCCAATCAAAAGGGAACGCCCACATCTCCAGGGAGTTTGAGCCCCTATCGCAACCGCTCTATTGAAGAAAATAAAAGCTTATTTTCTGCGATGCGCGCTGGAGAATTCAAAGAGGGAGCACATGTTTTGCGGGCAAAAATTGATATGGCGGCCCCCAATATGCTTTTACGCGACCCGATAATGTATCGCATTTTACATAAAGAACACCACCGCACAGGAAACCAATGGTGCATATATCCCATGTATGATTGGACTCACGGTGAGTCAGACTATATAGAACAAATTTCACATTCCTTATGTACATTGGAATTTAAACCCCATCGTGATTTATACAACTGGTTTTTAGAAGCCCTTCAGCCACACGCTTTGCCGTTAGCCCCTAAACAACGGGAATTTGCACGACTTAATTTATCCTACACCGTGACGAGTAAACGAAAGTTAGCAACCCTTATTGAGGAAAATTTAGTGAGTGGTTGGGATGATCCACGGATGCCCACCATATCTGGTTTGCGCCGCAGGGGTTATACGCCACGGGCATTGCGTAATTTTGTGGAAGCAGCAGGTGTTTCTAAACGTGAAAATGTGATAGACTTGTCTTTGTTAGAATTTTGTGTGCGTGAAGACTTAAATGAAAATGCCCCCAGAATCAATGCCGTTCTCAACCCTGTTCGGCTCATCATCACAAATTATCCAGAAGATAAAACCGAGCTTTTGGAAGGAGAAATCAATCCTGAAAAGCCCGAATTAGGGACACGCCAAATACCTTTTTCGAAAACCTTATACATAGAGCGCGAAGATTTTAAGGAAGAAGCTAATCGAAAGTTTTTTAGGCTTACTCTAGGCAAAGAAGTGCGCTTAAAAAATGCTTACATCATTAAAGGGGAACGTGTAGACAAAGACGCAGATGGTAACATAACCACTATTTATTGTAGTTATGACCCTGAGAGCAAAAGTGGAAGCGGCACAGAAGCCAGTCAGCGCAAAGTGAAAGGCACTTTACATTGGTTGAGCCAAGCCCATGCCATTCCTGCAACCGTTAACTTATATGATCGATTGTTCCAAGTGCCTGCCCCCGATCAAGACAAAGCGGTTTCTTTTTTAGATCACATTAATCCAAATTCGTTTGAACAAATTCAAGCGTTTGTGGAACCCAGTGTGGCGGACGCCAAACCCGAAACTACCTATCAGTTTCAACGTTTGGGTTATTTTGTGGTAGACCAAGACAGCCAGGAAGGCGCTTTAGTTTTTAACAAAACAGTGGGTCTAAGAGACACGTGGGCAAAGCAAAGCGAAAATTAGCCTTTGGATTCGTCTTCTTGGTTTTTGCCATTCTGTTTTTTGTTTTGCATTTTCATGGCCTCACCAATTTGGTTGCTGGCCGTGAATGAAGCCACCATATTGTTTAGCATATCACTTCCTGCTTGCGGCGAGTTGGGCAGTAAAATTAAATTGCTATTAGTTTCTTCTCCAATAGACTGCAGCGTGTCATAATGTTGTGTAACCACAATAAGTGCTGAAGCCTCCTGAGAGTTGATGCCCACATTGTTGAGCACATCCACAGAATCTTCTAATCCACGAGCAATTTCTCTTCGCTGGTCGGCAATACCTTGCCCTTGCAAACGCTTGCTTTCGGCCTCGGCTTTGGCTTTTTCCACAATTAAAATCCGTTCGGCATCCCCCTCATATTGTGCAGCCACCTTCTTTCTTTCGGCGGCATTAATCCGATTCATTGCTGCCTTCACCTCGGCATCAGGATCAATATCGGTCACAAGTGCTTTGATGATATCATAACCATAATTAATCATAGCATCATTGAGCTCCCCCTTAACGGCGTTGGCAATATCATCCTTTTTTTCGAACACATCGTCTAATTTCATTTTGGGCACCACGGCACGCACCACATCAAAAACATAGGATGTTATTTGATCTTGTGGATAATCCAATTTATAAAAGGCATCATATACTTTTTCAGACACCACTTTATACTGAACAGACACTTTTAATTTCACGAATACATCATCTTTTGTTTTTGTTTCTACAATTACGTCCAATTGCATTATACGCAGGCTAATTCTGCCAGCAATCTTATCGATGAGTGGAATTTTTATATGTAAACCGGAAGGTCTAATAACAAGAAAACGCCCGAAGCGTTCAATGATGGCGGCCGTTTGTTGTTTAACCACAAAAAGACCGGAAAGTAGGATAACAATGGTTAGGAACAGGATAAAAAGTAGACTAAAATTCATAATGGTATGTTTTGGTTTTTAAAATAATCAATAGCATTGGCTATTCTGTTTAAAGTTACATCTTTTTCTAAAATGTCCATTATGGCAAATAAATCTGGACCTGCCAGTTGGCCCACAAGAGCCAATCGAAGACTTTGCATGATAGGCCCCACCGAAAGGCCTTCTGCTTTTGCCCAAGCAAAGAGGGTTTCTTTTAAACCGCTTAGCGGAGCAGATTGCAGCTCTTCTTGGATTTTTTCTAAAAGTAAAACCGGATTCTTTTTGAGAACCTTTTGTGCTGCCGAAGCATCCATTATAGGGTCATGTAAAAATAGGTTCAACTCCTTATTAAAATCCGTGAGCAGTTCAACACGATCTAAAACAAGTGCCAAAAGGGCTTCCTGTTTTTCCGAGGAAAAAGCACTTAGAGAAGGCAAATAAGAAGAAAATAGTTCCAAAACCCTAGCAGGACTATAATTTCTAAGGTGTTGTTGATTCATCCATTTGGCTTTTTCAAAATCAAAACGCGCTCCTCCTTTTTGCAATCCCTCGAGACTGAATGCTTTTTCGAGTTCAATTAAGGAATAGTGTTCTTTTTCGGCATCACCTCGCCACCCTAAAAGAGCCAAATAATTGACCAAACCTTCTGGTAAAAACCCTTGTTCTTTATATCCATCGGACTCTTCCCACACCAAAGGAAACACTGGGAACCCATGTTTGCTGCCATCTCGCTTGGAAAGCTTGCCTTGCCCGCTGGGTTTTAAAATGAGTGGAAGATGAACAAATTGAGGTGTTTTCCAATCAAAAGCACGATACAGTAATCGATGAAATGCCAACGAGGGCAGCCATTCTTCTCCGCGAATGACATGCGTAATTTCCATTAAATGATCATCCACCACATTGGCAAAATGATAGGTGGGTAAACCGTCTTTTTTAAGCAAAATTTTATCATCTAGCGTATCTGAATTTACCGTAACGTTTCCTCTAATTTCATCAAAAACCGAAATCATTTCACCAGGCATCACATTAAGCCGAACCACATAATCTTGGTTGGTAAGGGCTTTTTGGGTTTCGGCCTCAGTAAGCGACAAACTGTTTTTAAATTGCAAACGATTTTTGGCGTTATATAAAAAAGCACTTCCGGCTTCTTGCGCTTTGTTGCGCTGTTCCTGAAGGTATTCATCACTATCAAAAGCATAATAGGCTTTTCCCTGCTCGATGAGCTGTTTAACATGCTTTAGGTATAGCGCTTTTCGCTCACTTTGCCTGTAGGGGCCATAAGCACCACCTTTATCTCCTCCTTCATCAGGAGGAATGCCAGCCCATGTTAATGCGTCTAGAATATATTTTTCACTGCCATCAACAAGTCTATTTTGATCTGTATCTTCGATACGCAACACAAAGGTGCCCTTATTTTTTTTTGCGAAGAGATAATTATATAAGGCGGTGCGCAAACCACCAATATGTAGGGGACCGGTGGGACTGGGAGCAAACCGAACGCGAGTCATCATTCCTTTTTTTTGCAAATATAGATGCAATTTTTTAGTAGTCTCAAGGAATCAACAATATCTCTATCTTTGCACCAAAATGAAGGAGTTGATTCAGTTTTATTGTTTACCAAAGGGTTTGGACGAGAATCCTATTCGAGAAACGATTGCCCATTTTGTAAATCAATCCGAAGCGGAAATCATTCAATTGGAGTACAATTTTGTATCAGGAGACCAGTTGCTCGAAATGAATAAAACGCACTTACAGCACGATTATGAAACAGATATTCTGACCTTTGATTATGGAAGTGAAACACAAATTGAAGCGGAAGTTTATATTTCTGTAAAAGCCCTTGAAGAAGCCACCGAAAGATTTGGACAAACGCCTGAAAATGAAACAATTAGGCTCATAGCTCACGGGCTTTTCCATTGCCTAGGGCAAAAAGACAAATCAACAGCAGATAAAAAGGAGATGCGCGCTCTTGAAGAGGCCTTTATCGCGATGTTCCACGTGAAACAAAAGCAAAATGTTTGAACAAACCTATGATGTAATTGTTGTTGGCGCTGGTCATGCCGGTTGTGAAGCTGCAGCCGCAGCAGCCAATTTAGGGTCCAACACCCTTTTGATTACTATGAACTTGCAAACGGTGGGACAAATGTCTTGTAATCCCGCTATGGGCGGTATCGCAAAGGGACAAATTGTGCGCGAGATTGACGCCTTGGGGGGTTATAGTGGCATCGTTTCTGACCAAAGTGCCATTCAATTTAAAATGTTGAATTTATCCAAAGGACCCGCTATGTGGAGTCCTCGCACCCAAAACGATCGTCAACTTTTTTCACAAACGTGGCGTCAACTTTTGGAGCAAACACCAAATCTTGATTTTTATCAAGACATGGTGGTTGATCTGATTACAGATAGTAATCAAGTAGTGGGTGTTGTCACCAGTTTGGGAATACAAATTCGTGCAAAAAAAGTAATCCTTACCAACGGCACCTTTTTAAATGGTTTAATTCACATCGGAGAAAAAAACTTTGGTGGCGGCAGAGCTGGCGAAAAGGCCGCGCATGGACTGACACAGTGCCTAACCGATCTTGGATTTATTTCGGGACGCATGAAAACGGGAACCCCTCCTCGTGTAGATGCACGTTCATTAGACTATAGTTTGATGGAAGAACAACCAGGAGATACTGAACCACAAAAATTCTCTTTTAGTACAGAAACAAAACCCTTGAGCAAACAATTGAGTTGCCATATCACTTATACCAGTGATCATGTGCATGACTTGTTGCGTGAAGGTTTTGATCGCTCTCCCATGTTTAATGGAAACATAAAAAGTACTGGCCCCCGCTATTGTCCATCCATAGAAGATAAGATCAATCGTTTCGCCGATAAAAATCGCCATCAAATTTTTGTCGAGCCTGAAGGGTGGAATACGGTTGAGGTTTACGTGAATGGGTTTTCAACATCCTTGCCAGAAGACATTCAATATAAAGCCCTTAAAATGGTTTCTGGGTTTGAAAACGTAAAGTTTTTTAGACCAGGCTACGCCATAGAATACGATTATTTTCCACCCACCCAACTCCAACACAGTTTGGAAACAAAGTTGATTAAGGGCCTCTATTTTGCAGGACAAATTAACGGCACCACGGGATATGAAGAAGCGGCTGCCCAAGGCATAATGGCAGGCATAAATGCACACCTTTCTATTGTTGAACAGCCGCCATTGGTATTACAACGCGATCAGGCCTATATTGGTGTTCTTATAGACGACCTAATATTAAAAGGCACAGAAGAACCCTATAGAATGTTTACCTCTCGTGCCGAATACCGCACGTTATTGCGGCAAGACAATGCGGATCAACGTTTAACCCTGCTCTCACATGAGTTAGGTTTAGCAAGTATAGATCGATTGCGCGCCGTAGAAAAGAAGCAAGACGAAACAAAACAAATCCTTTCCTTTTTTAGCACAAAAAGCTACCCTCTTGAAGAGACCAACAAATTGCTCGAAGCCAAAGGGAGTGCTTTAATAAAGCAAACGGATAAGTATGCCAAATTGTTGGCGCGGCCACAGCTTAATAGACAAGATTTGTTGGATCTTCCTCCCGTAAAAACATTTTTATCAGAAGAAAAATTTTCTGAAGAAGCATATGAACAAGCCGAAATTCAGATTAAATATGCGGGCTACATTGCCAAAGAAAACAGAAATGCAGACCGTTTGCAAAAGTTAGAACACCTCAAAATTCCACCAACCTTTGTTTATGAACAATTAAAATCATTGTCTAATGAAGCGCTAGAAAAACTGAATGCAGCGCGCCCGCAAACGCTTGCACAAGCTGCGCGCATCAGTGGAATAAAACCAAGCGATATAAGTGTTATTTTAGTAGCCATTGGAAAATAATGTTTCACGTGAAACAATGGAGCGACACAAAGATCATTTTCTTTTAAAGGCGAAAGACCATCTTGTAAGCCATAAAATCTTTTCGATTTATTGGGATACAAAAGCCGAGTTGGGCTGGACAGACATTGATTTGAATGAGTCTATGGAGCGTTATTATGCATCTGTAGCGTACGATTCTCACAAATCCAAAAAAAGAAACGTGATGGACTGGGCCTATCGTTTTGTTCAGCAACTGATGTTTCGATACAAATGGAAAAAAATCGTAAAACACCTCAATCAACATCAAACCACGGCGTTGGATTATGGAGGTGGTACAGGGGGCTTTTCTAGGTTTACAAAAGCCAAAGGCATAGATTCTGTTCTTATAGAAAAAAATGCAAAAGCACTTTCAATTGCCAAAGCACAGGGTGTTGAAGCCTATAAAAGCCTTGACGATTTGCCTAGAGATCGCCAATTTGATTTAATCACACTTTGGCATGTTTTAGAACACCTGCCCCACCCTAAAGACACCCTTTTGGCTTTGAGAAAACGACTCACCAAAGAAGGTTTTTTGGTTGTGGCGGTACCCAATTTAAATTCAGCAGACGCAAAGCATTACGGCGCTCATTGGGCAGCTTTAGATGTACCGCGGCATTTATGGCACTTTTCAAACCAAGGGTTGATACGATTTTTAGCGGCTTCAGGCTTTTCCCTCTTAGGTCAATACCCTCTTTTTTTTGATGCTTTTTATGTGGCGCTACTCTCAGAAAAACATAAAAATGGAAGAGTACATCTGCTTAGGGCTTTTTACCAAGGATTGAAATCAAATGTTTTGGCTCGTCAGAACAAGCATTATTCCTCTTCTTTCTTTGTTTTTACTAAATCGGATTCTTTTTTGGTATGAATCAAGCGCGTCATTTGAAGCGATAAGTCTGTAAATACCATTTTAGGATTGCCATTTCGGCTGAGATAAAAATGCGACTGTTCAATTAAAGTTACTAATGGACCAATGTTCATGTAGTGTACAAAAGGGGCTAGTTTGGCTAAATCGAAACCTGTCCTAGACCGAAAAGTGGTCAATTCTTCAAGGGCATAATTCAACATAAAAGCATCCCGTAACACTTCCAAGCTATAACTTAAAAAACTCTTTTGATCTTCTTTATCCAAAAGCACCACTTCATCTACCCAGCCCATCAAATCAAGCACTATTTTTTTATTCCCTTTAGCGGCAAAAGCACCACGCATTAAATGAATCAGCATTTCTTCAAAAGGTTTTGAAACCTCTTGGGTTGCACGCTGTAGAAGCATTCTAAAACTTCCTTTATATTGATGAATTTCTTGGATTAAAGAAGAATCCCATTGTTTTTCTTCAATGGTTTTAATCAGCACATTTGGTTCTACAGGAGTAAGCATAAGGGGTTGACAACGTGATATAATGGTAGGAAGCAGTTCTGCAGAAGCACTAACTAAAAAGAAAAAAGTATTTTTAGGTGGCTCTTCTAGAAGCTTTAAAAACTTATTGGCTGCGGCTAGATTCATTTTTTCAGCGCCCCAAACCAAACAAATCTTAGCCCCACCTTCATAGGACTTTAGGCTCAACCGTTCTTGCATAGCAGCCATTTCCTTCACGCCAATTTGGGCTTGTTTGTTGCCTGCCTCCAACCATTCCATCCAATCGGAGTGATTTCCATACAGGGTTTCCTTGATGAATTCTTGCCAACGGGGCAGGAGTTCTTCCGCATTACTTTTTGAAGATGTTCCTAAGCTAATGGTAGGAAACAAAAAATAGAGATCAGGATGCAGGCTCAATTCTGCTAGACTCTTTTGTTTCGTGGCCGTACTTAAAAATTCTTGACGATAGAGCAATAAAACGGCCTGATATAGTGCTAAGGCAAGTCCACCATAGCCATTTTTATCAACAAACAGCTGAGCATGAGGAACTTGCGAATTTTCAACCGCTTTTTTTAAACGGGAACGAAGCGTTTCTTGTCCTACAATTTCTTGCTCAAGCATGCTCAAAGATAAGGCTTATCAATTGTTTTTTAAGGCGCAAAATCGAATATAAAAAAGAGAAATATGGTATTTTTGACAAAATCTAAAAAATGAAAACAGTAGACGCTCAAAGCTTTGAAAATGAAAGAGTTGTAATTAGGGTAGATTTTAACGTTCCTTTAGACGACCAAGGAAACGTGACCGATGCCACACGAATTATTGCCGCTAAACCCACCATAGACCAAGTACGCTCTTCGGGAGGAAGTTGCATTTTACTTTCTCACCTTGGAAGACCTAATGGGAATACCCCTTCTTTGTCGTTAGAACAAATTGTTTCCAAAGTTTCAGAAGTATTGGGCATCTCCATAAAATTTTGTCCAACATGTATTGGAGAGCAGGCCAACGCTGCAGCTGCAGCGCTTGCGCCTGGGGAGGTATTATTAATGGAAAATTTACGTTTTCATGAAGAAGAAACAGCAGGAGATCTTTCTTTTGCAAAACAACTTTCAGAATTAGGCACATTTTACATTAATGACGCTTTTGGAACCGCCCACAGAGCACACGCCTCAACTACTGTTATGGCACAATTTTTCAACCAAAACAAATGTTTTGGAAAACTTTTGGAGCAAGAAGTGAGCGCCATAGAAAAGGTGATGAATACTGGAGAAAAACCCGTTTTAGCAATCTTGGGAGGCGCCAAAGTTTCATCTAAAATTACTATTATTGAAAGTATGATGGATAAAATAGACCACCTCATCATTGGAGGCGGAATGGTCTACACCTTTGTGAAAGCCCAAGGGGGACAAATTGGAAACTCTATTTGTGAAGATGACTATCAACAAGTTGCTCTAGACATTTTGGCCAAGGCAAAAGCTAAGGGCGTTACGATTCACCTTCCCGTAGATGTAATTTGCGGGGATGATTTTAGTAATGACGCCAACCAAAAAATTGCCGCCGTAGATGCCATACCTGAAGGATGGGAAGGAATGGACGCGGGGCCACAAAGTAGAGAAAAATTTGCCGCTGTAGTAAACCAATGCAAAACCATTCTATGGAATGGACCCTTAGGTGTTTTTGAATTTCCCAATTTTGCAAAAGGAACCATTGCACTGGGTGATGCCATAGCAGACCAAACCCATAAGGGAGCCTTTTCACTTGTTGGCGGAGGAGACTCTGTGGCAGCAGTCAAACAATTTGGTTTTGAATCTAAAATGAGTTATGTCAGTACAGGAGGAGGAGCTATGCTAGAAAGTTTGGAGGGCAAGACCCTGCCTGGCATTGCAGCTCTTTTAGACTAATCAGTTAAAACCCAACTGCCATGAAAAAAAATGTAGTTTTTATTTTTTTGATAATAGTGCTCATTGGATGTAGCTCTCCAAAGGGCTCTCAAAGAATCATTCCCGATTCCAGTGGCAACATCAATGCAGTTACGGTGGTGATGCCAGAAAAAGACTGGAATAGTACTCTAGGCAATACGCTGCGCGAACTTCTTGCAGCACCTTATGAAGGTTTGCCCTTAGACGAGCCTCAATTTTCACTGAATTATCTAAACCCAAAAGTTTTTTCTGGTTTTGCCCGGCAAAGCCGCAATGTGATTTGGTTTGTTAAAGACAGCTTAAGTGATTTCCAAATGATGCAAGATGCATTTGCACGGCCACAAGTGGTTGCTCTTTTTAAAGGGAATGATGCTGAAGAACAACAGTTTTATTTGGAAGAAAACGCCACCCTAATTCGGCAAACCTTTTCAGAAAACGAACGTGTAGAAAAATTGAGACGTATTGCCAAGGCACCCACCACAGAAACAACCCTAGAAGATCGTTATGGGATTTCAATGGTATATCCCTCTGCCTATGAGACGGTGAAAGACACCATCAACTTTGTGTGGATCCAAAAACCCATAACCAAAGGACACCTCAATTTAATTGCCTACAGTCTTCCTGAAAACGCCCTCAAAGCGCCTGTCAATGAAAGCATTTTGGCCATTCGAGATTCTATTGGAGCATTGTATGTTCCTGGGCGTTTGCCCAATAGTTATATGATTACGGAAAAGGCATATCTACCTTATTTCTATAAAACGACGCTAGACCAAAAAGAGGCATATCTAACCAAAGGCACTTGGGAAGTACAAAATGATTTTATGGCAGGGCCTTTTGTGAATTATATGATTAAAGACACCGTGCAGCAGCGATGGATGGTGGTGGAAGGATTTAGCTTTGCCCCTTCTACAAGTAAACGGGACTATATGTTTGAGCTTAATGCGATAATAAGCACCCTAAAAATACCTTAGCTTTTTTTGGAAGAAGACTCTTCCACTTGTGCTTTTTCCTCTTCCTCTTTGGTGGCATTCTTAAATTCTTTGATGCCACTTCCCAATCCTCGCATGAGTTCTGGAATTTTTCTGCCGCCAAATAGCAATAGCACAACGGCAATGATTAAAATAATTTGAGGACCTCCAATCATTCCTAAAAAAATATTTGCAGACAACATGGTTATAAGTATTTCAAACAAATGTACAGAAATATTTAGATCAGGCAGCATAAAAAATAACTTCCTAAAAAAACAGAGCTAAGGGAATGTTTATCTTTGTGCTGAGATGACAACAAAAAACAAGAAAAAAAACAAATTTTTCGCAAAGCTGATGAATCCCTATCGGCTTGTGGTTGTCAACGAAAACACCTTTGAAGAACAGTTTCAGTTTGGGCTATCAAGACTCAATCTGATCATTTTTTTGATCCTCGTTTTTTGCCTTTTGAGCACAGGGGTTTTCTTTGTTATTTCGTATTCACCTTTAAAGGAATACATTCCAGGATATGATGCTTCAGACGTGCGAAAACGGGCGGTCGAAAATTTGTTCTTGACCGACTCCCTCTTGCGGGTTAACGAAAGAAATGAGCAATATTTAAACATTATTAGAGGGGTGTTAAATGAAGACTTCTATTTTAAGCAAGACGCTGAAATGGACTTTTCTGAGGAAACCCAACCCACAGAAAACACCACCATCAATCGAACCCTTTCACCAGCAGATTCTATGCTGCGCAACCTTGTGACGCGTGAAGATAAATTTAATGTGATAAACAACAATGAACTGGCACAAGAACTGTTTTTGATGGCACCGGCCAAGGGCCCAATTTCTCAAGCTTTTGATCAGCAAAGCAAGCACTATGCGGTGGATGTGGTATTAACCGAAGGCACCCCCATCAAATCGGTGGCCAATGGCATTGTGGTTTTTGCAGAATATACAGCACAAACGGGTTATGTAATTATGGTAGATCATGGTCGAAGTATGCTCTCGGTCTATAAGCACAATGCGGTTTTAAACAAATCTCAAGGCGATTTGGTGGCCGCCGGTGAAGTGATTGCTCAAGCTGGAAATACAGGTGAATTTTCTACAGGCTGGCATTTGCATTTTGAACTGTGGATGGATGGATATCCGCTTAATCCCGAATTGTTTTTTGACTTTGATCAATAGACTATGAAAGCATTTGCTGCTAAACTTTTTGCCGCTTGGGTCCATAGAAAAAATCAGAAATGGATACAAAATCCACTGGCCGCTCAACAAAAAACGTTTCACTATCTCATTCAAAAGGCCAAAAACACTCAGTTTGGAAAAGATCACGATTTTGCCCAAATCCAAACTGTTGATGATTTTGCGCAACGGGTTCCGGTTTGTGATTATGAAACGTTAAGGCCCTATGTGGAACGAGTAAAAGCAGGACAAAAAGATGTATTGTGGCCGGGCCTACCGCTCTATTTTGCGAAAACGAGTGGCACCACCTCAGGGGTAAAATACATTCCAATTACCAAAGCCTCCATGCCCACACACATTCGTGCAGCCCGCGATGCGTTGTTAAACTATATTCATCAAACCCAAAACGCAGCTTTTGTGAACGGGAAACAAATATTCTTACAGGGTAGCCCGGTTCTTAAAAAAGAAAATGGAATAGCCATTGGTCGTTTGTCGGGAATTGTGGCACACTATATTCCATCCTACCTTCAGGGCAACAGAATGCCCACTTGGGAAACCAATTGCATTGAAGATTGGGAATCTAAAGTGCAAGCCATCATCCAAGAAACGCGTGAAGAAAAAATGACCGTAATTGCTGGAATTCCTTCTTGGGTACAGATGTATTTTGAACAGTTGATACAACAAACCCAAAAACCCGTAGGCGATCTTTTTCCAGATTTTTCCCTCTTTGTTTATGGGGGTGTAAATTATGAACCCTACCGCCCTGTTTTTGAAAAACTTATCGGGCGCCCCGTGGACAGTGTTGAATTATTTCCAGCTTCTGAGGGCTTTTTTGCCTATCAAGACCAACCAAAAAAACCAGATCTTTTATTGCTATTAAACAATGGCATTTTTTATGAATTTATTGAAGTAAAGACGTTTCACGAAGAAGATCCAAAACGATATACATTGGCTGATGTCCAAACCAATGTAAATTATGTGATGCTTATTTCTACTTCGGCGGGTTTGTGGCGCTATAATCTTGGAGATACTATTATGTTTACGTCCACCACACCCTTTCGTCTTCGTGTCACGGGGCGTTTAAAGCACTTCATTTCTGCCTTTGGAGAGCATGTTATTGGTTCTGAAGTGGAGCAATCGTTAGAAGAGGCTGTCAAAAAAAGTGCTGAAAAAATTCGTATAACAGAATTTACAGTAGCCCCCCAAATTAGCCCTACAGAGGGTTTGCCTTACCACGAATGGTTTATCGAATTTGAAACACCACCCCAAGATGTGTTAACATTGGCGGCCCATATTGATGCTGCCATGCAGGAGAAAAACATTTATTATAAAGACTTAATCTCAGGAAAGGTGTTGCGCCCGCTTGTGATTCGCTCCATTGCTAAAGGGGGATTTCAACAACAGATGAAAGCCATGGGCAAATTGGGTGGACAAAACAAAGTGCCCCGTGTTGCTAATGACAGAAAAATGGCCTCGGCACTAGTGCAATTCATTCAGCCCCTATGAAAAAAAAGAAGGTAGCTTTGGTCTATTCGCTTCACAATACCTTTGTGGCACAAGACCTTTTGCACCTTCAAGAGTGCGCTGCTCAAGTGTTTTCAATGGCTTCATATCCGCACAAAGATCCAATGCGTTTTTTTTGGAACCGGCTGAAAGAATTTTTCTTCAGCCTTTTTGTGGTTTCTCGCACCCACATCATTTTTTGTTGGTTTAATGATTATCACGCTTTTTTTCCGCTCCTGTTCTCACGGCTTTTTTTAAAAAAAGGAATCCTTATTGTGGGGGGGTTTGACGCCGTGTCAGACCCTGCTTACGGTTATGGTTTGTTTGCCAAAAAAAATGTACGCCAACAACTGGCCCGCCTAAATTTTAGGATGGCGCACCGCATTTGGGTGGTAGACGAAAGTTTAGCCACGGGCTGTTCAGAAGCTCAAAAGCAAGAAGAAATTTTGTCTGGTATTAAAACGTTTTTACCCCATTTAAAAACCCCTATTGACATTGTACCCACGGGCTATGATCCCAACTTTTGGAAATGCACAACGCCAAAAACCCCCAAAACGATTTTGACCGTGGCCAATGTTCCTGATCGTCGTACCTTTCATAGAAAAGGGATAGACCTTTTTTTAAAATTAGCCAATGCACTACCTGAATATAAATTTACTTTGGCTGGACTAACCTATGCATTACCCAAAACGATTGTGCTTCCTCAAAACTTGAATCTATTGGGTAAACAAGACCCAGAGGCACTGCAAAAATTATATAGCACACACACATTTTATTTTCAAGGATCTAGAGTAGAAGGGTTACCCAATGTGTTGTGCGAGGCTATGTTGTGTGAATGCATCCCTTTGGCTCGCAATGTTTTTGGTATGCCCACTGCGGTGAGTAAAACAGGATTTTTATTTAACCCCCACAACGATTGGGACGCCCTTCTTCGGTTTGTAGAAAATCCAAAGCCAAACAACGGAAAAGAAGCACGGCATCACATATCAAAACAGTTTCATCAAACCTTGCGAGCCGAGGCCTTTCGTCGTATTTTAAACTCCTTATAAAGTATGAAAACAGCTGTTTTAGCCTATCCACATTCTGATAATTTAGGGGATCCTATACAGTCTCTTGCGGCTAAAAAACTACTTTCAGAAGCCCCCATAGCCCTAGATCGAGAAGCATTGCACAGCTATAGAGGAGCGCCTGTGCTTTTACTTCTCAACGGCTGGTTTATGGAAAATGCCAACCATTGGCCCCCAGCCCCTCAAATCACCCCCTTGTTTATTTCCTTTCACATCAATCCCACGGTAGCCGATGTTTTTACGCAAGAAAAAGCGATAGCCTACTTCAAGCGGCACCAGCCCATAGGGTGTCGCGATTTATATACGATGAAATTGCTCCAAGGAAAAGGAATAGACGCCTATTTTTCAGGTTGCTTAACATTAACAATTAATCGGACCGATTTTACTCAAAAAAACAAAAAATCGGAAGGTGTTTTGGTGTTGAGTGTATTGGAGCGCCTCAAACCCAAAAGGCCGCTTTGGAATAAGCAAAGCGGGTTTAAAAAGGGTTTGATACAAGGAATAAAATATCCGCTTAAAGCCCTTCAATATGGCCTTGCCAAACGGCGTTTGAATCGTTTTTTAAAGCAACAAGGGCTGCCCATAATAGAGCGTTCACAAATTATATCAAACCCAGAACTGGCCGAAACAGAAAAAGAGGCCTTGGCTGTGCAACAGTTGGAAGCCATTGCGGCAGCGCGCTTTGTGATTACATCAAGAATACACACAGCTTTACCGGCTGTGGCTATGGGGGTGCCCGTACTTTTTTTAAGCGATGGCTTGTCACACATTAACC
>CAZTYX010000007.1:0-35967 GCA_964617385.1 uncultured Flavobacteriaceae bacterium
TACTCGCCCAAAAGCCTGCGCTACAAAAACGGCTTCCTCCAGAATCAATCTTAACACCACATCCCAAAGAATTTGAACGATGGGTTGGCCCGTGGCAGAATGATCAGGAAAAATTGGAAAAATTAAAATCGTTGGCCGCAACCCTTGAGGTTATTGTAGTGCTCAAAGGAGCCTTTTCTGTAATTGCGTTTCCAAACGGTGATTTTTGGTTTAATAGCACTGGCAATCCAGGTATGGCCACCGCAGGGAGCGGTGATGTTTTAACCGGTATTATTGGAAGCTTATTAGCACAAGGCTACCCTCCAAAAGAAGCAGCCATTATTGGAGTGTTTGTTCATGGTTGGGCAGGTGATTTAGCCGCTCATAAAATGGGACAAAGAGCTTTGATGGCGTCCTCTATAGTAGAACATATACCTCAGATTTTTAAGTATTTAGATAATAATAATTAAACCATTACTTTATTTTTTAATGCCCTTTTAAAACGCCAGTTGCATTCCTCTCAACCACTTCCAATAATATATCCTTTATTCTATCAATGTCATTTTGGCGCTTGAATTAATGATTAGCAGACATTTTGTCTGTGAATTTGTGTTGGAATAAACTTTGTTATCCCGTTGGTAAATAGAATTTTTATGAATACGAATAATCTTACCGTAAAAACACAAGAGGTGCTGCAAGGGGCGCAGCTTTTAGCTCAGAAGCTACGGCATCCTCAAATTGAACCCGAACACCTCTTAAAAGCCCTTCTGGAGGTTGACAAAAACGTTGTGCCCTATCTGTTAAAACAAGAACAGATTAATAACAACCTGTTGCATCAAATTCTAGACAAAACATTGGAATCCTTTTCAAAAGTGGAAGGTGGTCAACAGCAATTTGCTCAAAAAACAACACAATGTATTCTTGAAGCCCAAAACATAGCACAAAAAAACGGCGATGAATTTGTGGCCACACAACATCTTTTGTTAGGCCTTTTTGAAGTGAATAGCAATGTTAGTCAACTATTGAAAGACCAAGGGCTCACCAAGAAAAATTTAGAACTGGCTGTAAATAAACTTCAAAAGGGCGAAAAGGTACGTTCTGCCTCTGCAGAAACCAACTATAACGCCCTTGAAAAATATGCTAAAAACCTAAACCACTTAGCAACAGAAGGAAAACTTGACCCTGTTATTGGTCGTGACGAAGAAATTCGACGGTTGTTGCAAATTTTATCTCGAAGAACCAAAAACAACCCCATTTTAGTTGGTGAACCAGGCACCGGAAAAACGGCTATTGCTGAAGGCTTAGCGCATCGCATTGTAGATGGTGACGTACCAGAAAACCTTAAAGACAAGAAAATATTTGCACTGGATATGGGTGCGCTAGTGGCTGGCGCAAAATATAAGGGTGAGTTTGAAGAGCGACTAAAAAGTGTGATTAAAGAAGTCACGCAATCTGATGGTGATTTGGTTTTATTTATAGATGAAATTCACACCTTAGTGGGTGCCGGAGGTGGCGAAGGTGCTATGGACGCTGCCAATATATTAAAACCTGCACTGGCAAGAGGTGAGCTGCGTGCCATTGGTGCCACTACCCTAGACGAGTATCAAAAATATTTTGAAAAAGACAAAGCACTAGAACGCCGTTTTCAAAAAGTAATGGTTGATGAGCCCGACACAGATAGTGCTATTTCGATCTTGAGAGGCATCAAAGAGAAATATGAAAACCACCACCGAGTACGAATTAAAGACGAGGCTATTATTGGCGCTGTTACATTATCAAATCGCTATATAACCAACCGATTTTTACCTGATAAGGCAATCGACTTGATGGATGAAGCTGCTTCAAAACTTCGGATGGAAATAAATTCTAAGCCTGAGGAGTTAGATCAATTGGATCGAAAAATAAGACAAATCGAAATTGAATTGGTTGCCATTAAGCGCGAAAAAGAGACCGCTAAAATTGAACAACTCAATAAAGAATTAGCCGAATTAAAGCAAGATCGTCAATCGTTGTTTGCACAATGGAGTAATGAAAAACAGGTGGTTGATCACCTGCAACAAACCAAGCAAGAAATAGAAGATTTAAAGGTGAGCGCTGATCGTGCCGAAAGAGAAGGCAACTATGCTGAGGTGGCCGAAATTCGCTATGGAAAATTGCAAGAAGCTGAGCAAAAACTTAAAAAGTTACAACACGAACTCATAACGCTGTCTAACGAAAACGCACTAATTAAAGAAGAAGTGACTTATGATGACATTGCTGAGGTTGTGGCCAAATGGACGGGCATTCCCGTGGCAAAAATGTTGCAATCTGACCGAGAGAAATTATTGCAACTAGAGGACCATCTGCATCATCGCATTGTGGGGCAAGAAAAAGCGGTAGTGGCTGTGAGTGATGCCATCAGAAGAAGTCGTGCTGGTTTACAAGATGCACAACGTCCAATGGGAAGTTTCTTGTTTTTAGGCACCACTGGCGTAGGAAAAACCGAATTGGCCAAAGCCTTGGCCCAAGCACTCTTTGATGACGAAAACAACCTCACGCGCATTGATATGAGTGAATATCAAGAGCGGCATGCTGTAAGTCGTTTGGTGGGTGCCCCTCCGGGCTATGTAGGGTATGAAGAAGGGGGTCAATTGACGGAAGCCGTTCGAAGAAAACCTTATTCTGTAATTTTATTAGACGAAATTGAAAAAGCCCATCCAGATGCATTTAACATTCTACTTCAAGTCTTAGATGAGGGACGCTTAACCGACAATAAAGGACGCTTGGCCGATTTTAAAAACACTTTAATCATTATGACCAGCAACTTAGGGAGTCATGAAATTCAAAAAGCTTTTGAAGAAAACCCTGTTTTTGAAACCGCAGAAACGGAGGCCAAAGAACGCGTATTATCATTATTACGGCAAACCATTCGGCCAGAGTTCTTAAATCGAATTGATGACATTGTATTGTTTTCGCCCCTCACCCAAGAGGAAATTAAGCAGATTGTGAAATTGCAATGTAATGCCATAAAAAACCGATTGGCTGCACAAGACATTGTTCTTGAACTCAGTAACGAAGCCATAGAGGCCTTAGCTAAAATGGGATTTGACCCACAATATGGCGGCCGTCCAGTTAGACGTGTTTTACAAGAACGTTTACTTAACCCTTTGAGCAAGATGTTGTTAGAGAATAAACTTAAAAAAGAAGATCCCCTATTGGTTGATTTTTTTGAAGATGCTATTGTCTTTCGAAATGTCACCTCCACTAGTGCCTAAAAGTGTACCTTTGCGGCATGCAAAAGCAGGTGAACATAAAAAACAAAAGGGCACGGTTTGAATACGAATTAATCGATCAATACACCGCTGGCATTGTTTTGACTGGAACGGAAATTAAATCTATCCGAAACAGTAAAGCCTCCATCGCCGAAAGTTTTTGTGAATTTAATGAGCGTGGTGAACTTTTTGCCATAAACATGTATGTGGAAGAATATGCCTTTGGCACGCGCTATAACCACAAGCCCCGCAATGCGCGTAAACTATTACTCAATAAAAAAGAGTTAAAAAAATTGGAACGTGAGGTTAAAAATGCGGGGCTTACCATTGTACCTTTGCGGTTGTTTATTAACGAGAAAGGGTTTGCTAAAGTGCAAATCGCTCTAGCCCGTGGAAAAAAGCTTTTCGATAAACGTGAGACCATAAAAGATCGAGACAACAAAAGAAATCTCGATCGGGTGAAGAAAAATTTCAACAATTAGAGACATCCCTCTCTAGAGTCATTTCAAGTATTTACTTTTCTGTTTTTAGTATATTAGTAATGTTAATCTTCTAATTTATTAAGGCATCTATGGCTCTTAAAACGCTTAATCGATTTTTAATTGGATTTACTTTTTTGCTAATATTCTTGGGCTGTTCAACCAAAACAAAACCCCAATTACCTAATATTATTTTTGTATTGGCAGATGATCTAGGCTACGGCGATCTTTCTGTGTATGCTCCCAACAACAAAATTAAAACTCCACATTTAGATCAAATGGCGCAGGAGGGACTTCGTCTAACCGATGCGCATACCCCAGCAGCCGTTTGCACGCCCACCCGATATGGTTTGCTTACAGGACGCTATAACTGGAGAAGTCGATTGAAGCAAGGTGTGCTTACAGGAAAGTCAAAAGCCTTAATTCCCAACAGCAGAAGAACTCTAGCAACTCTTTTAAAACAAAAAAAATACCACACTGCCTTTATCGGCAAGTGGCATTTGGGCTGGGATTGGGCGTTAAAGTCAGAAATTGATTCCAGTGGTGCTGGTTGGAATCGGGAGGATTTTGACAATATTGATTTTTCTAAACCCATCAAAAATGGGCCTAACACCCTTGGGTTTGATTATAGTTATGGTCATTCTGGCTCCTTAGATATGGCACCCTATGTCTATGTTGAAAACAATAAACCCACCGCCATTCCCTTGAGCAACACCGTCAACAAAGGGGTCTACTCTTGGTGGCGAGAAGGTCCCACAGCACCCAATTTCATTCATGAAGAAGTTACCCCTCATTTTTTTGAACGTGGTATTGCATATGTTAAAGAACAAGCATCAAAAGAGCAACCGTTTTTTCTTTATTTGGCGTTGCCTTCACCTCACACCCCCATTTTGCCAACAAAACCTTGGCAGGGCAAAAGCAATTTAAACCCCTATGGTGACTTTACCATGATGATTGATGATTATATGGGAATGCTTATGAATACTCTTGAAGCAGAAGGCATAAAAGAAAATACACTTTTGATATTCACCAGTGATAATGGCTGCTCTCCGGCAGCCAAAATAGACGAAATGCAAGCCAAAGGACATTATCCAAGCGGGCCCTTTAGAGGGCATAAAGCCGATTTGTATGAAGGAGGACACCGCGTTCCTTTTTTAGCCCAGTGGCCCAACACCATACCGAAAGGGACACAATCGAATCAAACCATTTGCTTAACCGATATTTTTGCCACCCTTGCCGATATTACAGAACAAAATCTTGATGAAAACGAGGGTGAGGACAGCTATAACCTCTTCCCTCTCTTCAAAGAACCTAATTTAAAACAACCGCTTAGAGAGGCCACGGTACATCATTCAATTGATGGTCAATTTGCCATACGACAGGGCCCATGGAAACTATTACTCGATCCAGGATCTGGTGGGTGGAGTTTCCCAACGGCAAAAGAGGTAAAAGCGATGAATGATCCTCCATCGGTCCAATTATACCATTTAGAGGATGATCCGCAAGAATCCAACAACCTTGAAAAGCAATATCCAAATAAAGTAAAAGCCTTACGCGAATTATTAGAGCACTATATTGCCTCAGGAAGAAGCACTCCTGGTAAGCCACAACAAAATGATGCCATCGATTTTGAGTGGAAACAAATCCATTTTTGAAAAACGCAGAAAATTAATTGCTCGTTTTAATTTTTATTTTCTAACAGCGGAACAAAGCGAAAAGCCCCATGACAAGTCTTGTCAAAATGATGAGAAGCCGTTCGAGTATAACAATACATTTGTTGATTTTCAGTCCCAACAGGAATCACTAAACGACCGCCAACGGCCAACTGTTCCAACAAGGCCTCAGGCACTTGAGGTGCCGCAGCTGTTACAATAATGCCTTTATATGGAGCCGCTTCGGAAAAGCCTTTATAACCATCACCAAAAATGACTTTTTTTGGTTTTAAGTGCAGTTTTTCAAAAAGGCGTTGTGTTTTTTTAAACAACTCATTTTGCCGCTCAATGGTATATACATGGGCACCAAGCTGCAATAAAACCGCTGTTTGATATCCAGATCCAGTGCCAATTTCCAACACTTTATCTCCCGGATTTATCTGCAAGAGACTGGTTTGAAAAGCCACAGTATAGGGCTGGGAAATGGTTTGCTCTGCAGCAATTGGATAGGCCTTATCTTCATAAGACCAGTTCTCCAAACCCTTGTCCATAAAAAAATGCCGTGGCACTGCTGTCATGGCTTGCAACACCTGCTCATCTTTTATTCCTTTTTGGGCAATTAATTGCATTAATTGTCTTCGTTGCCCTTGATGTTTTGGAAGGTCTTGCATAAAAGCAAAAATAAATTAGTTTCATTCAAAATCCATAATTTGATTGTACTTTTGAAAAGCAACAGGAAAAAGATGTTAAAAATTGGTGTTTTAGGGGTTGGACATTTGGGCAGGATTCACTTGCAACAATTACAAGAATCTGATGCCTACGAATTGGTGGGATGTTTTGATCCCAATGAAGAGGCACTTTCAAGAGCCAATAGTGACTATAACCTTCCTCACTTAGATGATCCTCAAGCCTTAATTGAGGCAGTAGATGTGGTTTCAATTGTTACGCCTACACTCTCCCACTTTGAAATGGCTGCTCAAGCCATGGAAAAAGGCAAACATATTTTTATCGAGAAGCCCCTCACAAAAACTGATCAAGAAGCTGAACAACTTATTGCTTTGGCCAAAGCCAATGGTGTTTTTGCGCAAGTGGGGCATGTTGAACGCTACAATCCTGCCTTTGAAGCTGTGCAAGAAAGCATCACAAATCCAATGTTTATTGAAACCCATCGATTGGCAGAATTTAATCCTAGAGGCAACGATGTCTCTGTGGTTTTAGATCTCATGATTCATGATTTAGACATTATTTTGAGTTTGGTGAAATCTCCTATTCGTCAGGTGAGCGCATCTGGTGTTTCGGTAATAAGTGATACCCCCGATATTGCCAACGCGCGTATTGAATTTGAAAATGGTTGTGTGGCGAATTTAACGGCTAGTAGAATTTCGCTTAAAAAAATGCGTAAATCACGCTTTTTTCAAAAGGACGCCTACATTGCAGTTGATTTTTTAGCACAGAAAGTTGAAGTTGTAAAAATTAAAGAAGCGCCTAAGGAAAAGGATGATTTTGCAATCATTTTAGAAAACGCTGAAGGACAAAAAAAACAGATCTACTTTGAAAACCCAAACATCGCTAAAACGAATGCCATTCGGCAAGAACTTGAAGATTTTGCTGCCGCAATTCAAAACAAAACCCCCACGCGCGTGTCTCTTGAAGATGGTGCAAAGGCCTTGGCAGTGGCCCATCGAGTGATTGATGCCATGCAAAAGCAAAGTCAAACACAATAAAAATGAGTGTTGCTTCCAACTTAAATTCTTTTAAAAAAAAATTACCCCCTACCGTAACATTAGTGGCGGTCTCAAAAACCAAGCCTGTAGCCTTAATTCAAGAAGCCTATGCTGCCGGACAACGCCATTTTGGAGAAAATAAAATCCAAGAAATGACAGCCAAGTGGGAGGACTTACCCAAAGACATACATTGGCATATGATTGGGCATGTTCAAACCAATAAGGTGAAATATATGGCGCCCTTTGTGCATCTCATTCATGGTGTGGATAGTGAAAAACTTTTAAAAGAAATCAACAAACAAGGACTTAAAAACAACCGTATTATCAATTGTTTATTGCAAGTTTATATTGCAGATGAAACAACCAAATTTGGATTAGATCCTGAAGCCATTGCACCCCTCCTAGAGAAAAGTCTTTCAATGGAAAACGTTAAGGTGGTGGGGTTCATGGGGATGGCCTCCTTTTCAGACGACGCTAACCAAATTAAAAAAGAGTTTGAGGTATTGCAAACCCTTTTTTTTAAAACAAAAGAACACCATCCACAAATTGAAGTGCTATCTATGGGAATGAGCGGCGATTATGACTTAGCCATTGCACAAGGAAGCACAATGATTCGCATAGGAAGTAAAATATTTGGGAGCCGCCATTAAGATGTATGCCGTATTAGATATTGAGACCACTGGTGGAAAATTTGATGAAGAAGGCATCACAGAAATTGCTATATATCAATTTGATGGACAAGAAATTACCGATCAATTTCGCTCGTTGATTAACCCTGAAAGGGAAATACAGCCTTTTGTTGAAAAATTAACAGGCATCAACGCTAAAATGTTGGTCAATGCACCCAAATTTTATGAAGTGGCCAAACGAATTATAGAAATCACAGAAGATTGTGTTTTGGTGGCTCATAATGCGGAGTTTGACTGCCGCATTTTACAAACCGAGTTTCGTCGTTTGGGCTATTCCTTTGAACGAAAATCGTTGTGTACTGTATCCCTTTCGCAAACCCTTATGCCTGATCAAGAGTCCTACAGCTTAGGAAAATTAGTGCGCAGTTTGGGCATTCCCATCACAGATCAACACAGGGCTTATGGTGATGCATTGGCCACATTAAAATTGTTTGCCCTTTTACTCGAAAAGGACAGCGAAAAGGTGATTATTAAAGAACATCTCAAAGACACCCCTTTTAGCCGCATATCTGCAAAACACCTCAAATTGCTTGAATCACTCCCAACAGCCACGGGCTTGTATTATTTTTATAACCGTAAGCAAGAAATTATTTTTATAGGTAAAAGCAAAAACATTCAAAAGCAAGTCCAAAATCATTTAACCTTAAGCAGTAAGAAAAATGTGGCTTTGCAAAAGCAATTGCATCATATTAGCCACACCCTTTTGGGCAATGAACTGATTGCCTTGCTTAAAGAGCAACATGAAATTAAAATTCATAAACCCCGTTTGAATAGAAGTTTTCGTCATTTTTTATATCCTGTAGGTATCCAAATTAACCAACAGTTGCCCTGGCATACCTTTCAAGTTGAAGCGGTGCAAAAAAATGGAGCCTATTTGGCGCGGTTTAAAAACAAAAAAGAAGCACTTAACCAAATTAAAAACTGGACGTTGAACCATCATCTTTGCCCTCGTTCAGAACCGCATTTGTCCGCTAGCAAATGTGAAAATTATGATCAAGAAAAATGCAATGGCGCTTGTTTGGGGCTCGAACCTGCTTCAGAACACAACCAACGTATCCGAGAAATTTTTTCAGCATGGCAGTATCCCCATGCAGATTTTTTATACATAGACAAAGGGCGCTCGGTTGGTGAATACAGCTTTCTTTATTTTTCAGAAAACACTTTTAGGGGTTATGGATACTATGAACTGAACCATCAAATTAAAGATCAAAAGCAACTAGAAAAACGATTGATTCCTATTAAAGAAAACAAGGATATTAAACAGATTATTTGTAATTTTATTGGACGAAAAAAATACTTGAAAATCATTCCCCTTACCCAACAACATTGAATTCCCAATCGCCCATAGCGCCCAAAAAAGGGGAATCTTCCTCCTGGAGAGCCAAACTCTATGAAATCATCTATGAAGCGGATACCCCCTTAGGCAAAGGTTTTGATTTGTTGTTGCTCATTTTCATCTTATTGAGTGTTTTATTGGTGGCATTAGAGAGTGTTACTTGGATAGATGCGCAATATCACGACCAACTCAATGTGGCAGAATGGGGCATCACTGTTTTGTTTAGTATTGAATATCTGCTACGCATCATATGCGTAAAAAAACCCAGAAGTTATATTTTTAGTTTTTATGGGATCATCGATTTATTATCTACGCTCCCAAAATACATTTCTTTGTTCTTTGTGGGCACGCAATCCCTTATTGCACTAAGGGCGCTTAGGCTTTTACGCGTGTTTCGCATCCTCAAATTGACCCGCTATATAGGAGAATCTAACACTTTGATGTTGGCCTTACGAAAAAGCAGACCAAAAATCTTAGTATTCATGTTTGGAGTGCTTATTCTCTGTATAATATTTGGCACTATCATGTATTTGATAGAAAGCGATCAAAGTGGGTTTACTAGCATTCCAAGAAGCATTTATTGGTGTATTGTGACCCTAACCACCGTGGGCTATGGCGATATTGCCCCAGCCACCCCCCTAGGACAATTTTTAGCAGCCATCATCATGATTATGGGATATGGCATTATTGCCGTGCCAACAGGAATTGTGAGCGCTGAAATTTCTATGAACAAGAAAAATATTCATACCAACACCAAAAGCTGTCCGCATTGCTTAAGCGACACCCATGCCGATAGCGCCCTTTTTTGTAATCAATGCGGAAACTCTTTACACCATGAATGAAAAAACTATAATTTATGTAGCTGGCCCTACTGCAGTGGGAAAAACCAGACTCAGTATTGCCCTTGCCAAATCCTTTAATACCGAAATCATCTCCTGTGATTCACGTCAATTTTACAAAGAAATGAGCATAGGCACAGCAGTTCCTACAGAAAAAGAAAGAGCAGAAGTGCCCCATCATTTTATTCAACACAAATCGGTTAAAGACATCTATACCGTGGGGGATTATGAAAAAGAAGCCCTTGCTTTAACCGAAGAATTATTTAAAAAACACGACACGCTCATTTTGGTTGGAGGTTCTGGCATGTATGCCGATGCGCTTATGTTTGGGTTGGACGATTTTCCGCCCATTCCCGCCGAAGTGCGTGAACAACTCAATTTGTTTCGAAGCACTCACGGCATTGAATCATTACAAGATTTGTTGCGCGAAAAAGATCCGGAATATTACCGCAATGTAGATCGAAATAATCCCCAACGCCTAATCCGCGCACTTGAAGTTTGTAGTGCTGCAGACAAACCCTATTCTTCTTTTTTAGGTAAGGAAAAAAAGCCAAGACCCTTTGTTTCTAAAATGCTCATTTTGCATTGCCCTAGAAAAATTTTATACGAGAATATCGATAAAAGGGTAGATCAAATGATGGTCAATGGCCTTGAAGAGGAGGTTAAAATGAATTTGGAATTTAGAAATTATGCCCCTCTAAATAAAGAATTGATGGAATATATTGACGGTAATATCAGTTTAGAAGATGCCGTTGATTACATCAAACGGAACACAAGACGCTACGCCAAAAGACAAATCACTTGGTTTAAAAAATACGACAATGCCTTTTGTTTTCCTGCAAACACTCCCGTTGAAGAGGTTTCGCATCTGCTAAAGCAGTAGTATAAAGTTTTTACCGTTCATTACGTTGAGGGCCTTTTAGAGCTTTATATTGCTTATAAGCGGTATCTTTGTGTATTACCCCAAATCATTAAAACCATGTTCTCAATCCGCCTACAAATCGCATCAATTTTTATCCTTCTTATCACAATAAATTGTTCCAAAGACAATGATGTAACCACCGAGCGTAAAACGGAACCCCCTACTCCAACAACCGAAACGGCTCAACCAGCAGTGGAGCAAACCTCGGAACCGACTCCCGAAAGCAATTTGATAAATGCCTCAGATCATTATCAATTTACGGGTCGAATATTAGAGGTCATTGCCAAAGGGAATACTGATTATCCTTTAGATTTTACATTTCATACAGTTAATGCCATTAAGATTGTCTACAATACGCTAGACCATAATCAAGAAAAAACCGTGGCTTCTGGTGTGTTGCTTCTACCCGAAAAAACAGGCAATCTCCCGCTATTATCGCTTCAACACGGCACCCTTTTAGATCCTAAAATGCCTCCCTCAAAAAGCAAATTAGGAAACAATGAACTTACATTGGCAGCCATTTTAGCCAGTGCTGGCATCATTACCTTTGTGCCTGATTATTTAGGCTATGGCAATTCAACCCTTCCCACCCACCCCTTTGAACACAGAGCAACACTAGCCCAAGCTTCCTATGATATGATTAAAGCGGCAAAACATTATTTAGAACAAAACAACATTGCCACTAACGATAGCCTCTACATTGCTGGCTATTCAGAAGGAGGGTTTGCCACAATTGCTTTGCAGCAAAAACTGGAAGCAGAAAAAGAAATCCAACTTATTCAGAGTTATGCAGGAGCTGGAGCCTACAACAAAACCGCATTTACTAAAATGATTTTAGAAGCCGAAGAAGAACAACCCCATATGGGGTATTATTTATGGGTTCTGTATTCGTATAATTATCTATATAAAGATCTCAATCGGCCATGGTCTGCCTATGTGAATGAACCCTATGCTTCTAAATTGAGTGCTGTTGAAGAATTCTATGCCCCAATAGCAGATTCACTCATCATCGGAAAAGTGGATGAACTGTTTCATTCAGAATTTATATCAGGAGTCATTAATGAAACAGACACTGCCTTTTTAAAAGCATTAGAAGACAATAGCGTATATGACTGGAAACCCACAAACCCTATTGCACTTTTTCATTCCAAAAGCGATAGTTTAGTGGATATTAGCAATTCAGAATCTATGATGAAAGCCATTGAAAATAAGGGAGGTGACATTTCACTGCACCTATTGGATGCTGAAAATCATGGCGCCGCTGCCATTCCGTTTTATTTGGCAGTTTTAAATGATATTATGGAAAAGCATCCACAAAAATAAATGGCGTTTATTTAATAAAATATTGAGTCAATGCTGTCTCAATTCGGGCTGCAATATCGGAGGTGTTGGCTGGTTCAAAGGATTTTCCAATAATTTTTTCGTAAAGCTCAATATAGCGCTTCGAAACACTGTCAACAAAAGCTTCATCCATGGGGGGTACTTGCTGTCCAGACAAGCCTTGAAAGCCATTTTGAATAAGCCACTGCCGCACAAATTCTTTAGACAATTGCTTTTGGGGCAACTTTTGTTCTTGCAGAGAAGCATATGTGTTTTGATAGAAATAGCGAGAAGAATCTGGTGTATGAATTTCATCAATCAACATAATTTCACCCTGTTTATTTTTACCAAACTCATATTTAGTGTCTACTAAAATTAATCCTTGTTTTGCAGCCAAGGCTGTACCCCGTTCAAAAAGTTGTCGGGTATAGGTTTCTAATTGCACATAATCCGCTTCGGCAACAATGCCTCGGGCTATTATTTCTTCACGTGAAATATCTTCATCATGCCCTTCTTCAGCTTTGGTGGCTGGAGTGATTATCGGTTCAGGAAAACGTTCATTTTCTATCATGCCTTCGGGCATTGCAACCCCACACAAAATACGCTTGCCTGCTTTGTATTCTCTTGCGGCATGTCCAGTCAAATAGCCTCTAATTACCATTTCTACCTTAAACGGCTCACATGCCACGCCCACAGAAACATTAGGATCTGGACTGTCTTGTAACCAATTGGGCACAATATCTGCTGTGGCCGCCAACATATGCGTTGCAATTTGATTTAAAATTTGTCCTTTATGCGGAATGCCCTTCGGCAAAACCACATCAAAAGCAGAAATACGATCAGTGGCTACCATAACCAACAAATCGTTTGCCAAACGATAGACCTCTCTTACTTTTCCGGTATATTTTGATTGTTGATTGGGGAGGTTTAAATGGGTTTCTATGAGTGTGTTCATGATTAATTTTCGTGTTCAATTTGTTTGTAGGCATCAATAACCTTTTTAACTAAGGGATGGCGAATCACGTCTTTATCATCTAAATAAATTATACTAATTCCGGGGGTGTCTTTTAAAATCAATACAGCTTCTTTTAGACCAGATATAACCCGTCGAGGCAAATCAATTTGACCCGGATCTCCGGTTAGCATAAACTTGGCATTTTTACCCATACGCGTTAAAAACATTTTCATTTGTGCATGGGTGGTGTTTTGAGCTTCATCCAGTATCACAAAGGCATTGTCTAGGGTGCGGCCACGCATAAAGGCCAAAGGTGCAATTTGAATGGTACCTTTTTCTAGATGCTGCAAAAGTTTTTCATGGGGAATCATATCACGCAAGGCATCATATAGAGGCTGCATATAGGGGTCTAATTTTTCTTTTAGATCACCAGGCAAAAACCCTAAATTTTCTCCCGCTTCAACAGCCGGGCGGGTCAAAATGATTCGGCTAACACGTTTTTCTTTTAGCGCTTGAACCGCCAAAGCAACTCCCGTATAGGTTTTTCCAGTTCCAGCAGGACCAATAGCAAACAACATGTCATTTTTCTGAACCGCTTCCACCAAACGCTTTTGATTAAAGGTTTTCGCCTTAATTATTTTTCCTCCAACACCATGCATAATCACTGCCTCTGAACCCTCTTCGGGTGAAAAAAGTTCGTTGGGATTGAATTGAACTATGCGTTCAATCACCTCTTCATTCAATGTATTGTATTTTGCAAAATGAAGCAACAACATATTGAATTTGGATTCAAAATCTTCAATTAATTCGGGTGGTCCATAGGCCTTAAGAGTAGCACCGCGGGCAACAAGCTTAAGCTTGGGATAGTAGGATCGAATTTTTTCTAGAAAACGGTTTTGGCTACCAAAAAATTCTTGTGGATTGACATCAGTCAGTTCAATTTTGATTTCGTTCAAGTCTAAGTCCGTTAAAAAATTTATTTTTGTTGTATCTGAGTTCACTATAAAAATAGATATTTTTTCTATGCCAATGCAAACCCTTGCACTTCCTTTATGAACATCGTTACATTAACCACCGATTTTGGATTAAAAGACTTTTCTGTGGGGGTGACCAAGGCAGCACTCATGCAACGGATTGAAGGGGTTCAGATTGTTGATATTTCACATCAAATCAGTCCGTTTAATTTGGCTGAAGCAGCCTATATTCTCAAACACAGCTACAGCGCCTTTCCAAAAGGCAGCATTCATATTGTGGGCATAGAATCTGAGCAAACCCCTGAAAATCAACATTTGGCTATGGCCTTTAATGGTCATTATTTTATTGGGGCTAACAACGGCATTTTTTCATTGCTTATGGAAGAGCAAAAAGCTGAAAAAATTGTTGAAATAAATATTCATAACAACATTATCAGTAGTTTTCCTGTTTTGGACACTTTTGTTCAAATTGCTGCCCACTTGTCTCAAAAGGGCACCTTAGAAGTGGTGGGAAGACCACTCAAAAAAATTAAGGAATTAACCAACATCAAACCGGTGGTTGATCCTGAAAAAAAACAACTGCTAGGAAGTGTGATCTATATCGACAATTATGGAAACATCATCACTAACATCACCCAAAAGCTATTTCAATCAATTGGCAAAACGCGCCCATTCACCATTTTTGCTCGAAATGTGAAATTCAAAAAAATTCACGCCTCATACAGCGACGCTATCGATTGGTCGTTACCCAAAGAAAAACGGCAAGAAGACGGTAAGAAAATAGCCCTATTCAATAGTGCTGGCCATTTGGAATTGGCCCTATATAAAAGTAATCCCACCACTGTTGGAGGTGCCAACAGCCTTTTTGGTTTAACCTATCGAGACGTAATAACCATTCAATTTCAATAATATGAAAAGTATTTATTTAAAAGAATTACGTTTCTTTTCTGGGGGATTGATTGGCTACCTAATTGTTGGGGCATTTTTAATTTTAAACGCACTGCTCCTTTGGTTTTTAGAATCAAACAGTAATATTTTAATAACCCAAATTGCCGTATTAGATTCCTTTTTTATCGGCTCAGCATGGTTGTTCATTTTTGTGATTCCTGCCTTGTGTATGGGAAGTTTTTCAGAAGAAATAAGGAGTGGCACCTTAGAATTACTCTTAACCAAACCCATCAAAATACATACGCTAGTTTTGGCCAAATGGTTGGCTACCATCACACTTATTGTAATTGCTTTGCTTCCCACAACCCTAAACGCTTACGTGGTTTCACAGCTCTTGCCTGAGGGGTTAAACTTAGATTTTGGGCGAATTGTTAGTGGCTATTTGGGACTGCTTTTATTGGCCCTCACCTTTAGTGGTATTACGCTTTTTTTCTCTACCGCTTTTTCAAACCAAGTAACGGTTTTTGTTGCAGCAACACTGGCCTGTTTTGTGCATTATTATGTCTGGGGGCAATTAGCAGTGGCTACAAATAACCAATGGCTTTTTGGGCAGCTCACTTTTTTAGGTCTAGAAAGTCATCTCAACCAATTTAGCAGTGGTTTAATTAATTACAATAGCTTGATTTATTTTCTTTTGCATTTGCTGCTTTTATTGTATGTGACACAACGTAACATCAAAAGACGATTAGAAATATGAAGGGGCAGCATAAAATCATTCTCGCTTTTGTTGTAGCCACCCTGCTACTCGTTTTATTTCGTGGTGTTCCTGGTGCTATAGACACGACCGTGGATAACCGGCATCAGCTTTCAAAAAATACCATTGAAAAATTAGAATCACTTGATGCTCCCATCCGCATTGATCTTTTTTTAGCGGGCAAGCTACCCGCCCAATACCAGCATTTTAGAGCTGCCGTAGCCACTTTACTAAACAACTTTTCTCAACACACAAAACAGTTGCAGATTAATTTTATTGATCCGTTTGAACAAGGAGCGCCCGATACGATTGTTGCTGAAATGGAATCTTTCGGGTTACCGCCCACCTATGTAAACGAAAACAATTCGAGTATCAACAAAGAAACAGTTGTTTTTCCTTGGGCCATCATAAATCAACAAGAGCGATCGGTTCGTGTGGGATTACTGAAAAAAAATCTAGGTGATACCCCCGAGCAAATTTTATTGCAATCATTGCAACAATTAGAGTTTCAATTTATGGATGGGTTGGAGCAAATTACCCTAAAAGAAAAACAAAACATTGCCTTTTTAACTTCTCATAACACCTCTCCCGCCATTGCCTTGGCTGATTGGATTCAAAGCCTTCAGACCTATTATAATGTTGCTTCATTTGATTTAAAAAAGAAAGAGCTAACACCCGATCAAACCCTAGCGAATTTAAACCGTTTCAAACTTTTGGTAATCTCACATCCAAAAACCCCTTTTTCTGTCACAGAAAAGTATATTTTGGATCAGTTCCAACTGCAGGGTGGGTCGCTTTTGTGGTTAACCGAGGGGGTGAAATTGGATGAAAATCAATTGATGAATAGTGAAGATGGAGCACTTATTCTACCTAAACCACTAGAACTCGACGATTATTTTTTTAACAACGGCATTCGACTGCAGCAGCAACTTCTAAAAGATTTGTATTGCGCGCCTTTGGTTTTGGCACGCGGAGAGGCCAACAATACTCAATACCTCCCCTACCCATGGCCGTATTATCCAATACCAAAAACAACCACTGCGCACGCCATTGGAAAAGATTTGGGAAGTGTTTGGATGCGTTATGCATCACCCATTGACACACTGCCCAACAGACTACAAAAAACAATTTTATTAACCTCTTCTCCCCTCACCCAAACAAAAAGTTTTCCCGCTGCAGTGCAACTGACAGAAGCCGGAAAGGAACTAAAGCCTGCCGAATACAATGGGCAACCAAAAATTTTGGGTGCACTGCTAGAAGGCACTTTTCAATCGTTATTTAAAAATCGAATAAAGCCCTTTGAAACAGTATCTCCCCTAATTGAAGGTTCTTCAAAAAGCATTTTCATTAGCGATGGTCATTTTGGTGAAAATCAATTGGATGAAGGCACGCCCTTGGCTTTGGGATTTGACAAATGGTCGGCCAATTTTTATGACAACAAAGCGTTGTTAATCAATAGCGTTCATTATCTCGCCGGATTTGAATATTTAGTTGCAATGCGCAATAAAAATTTTAATCTGCTCTTTTTAGATCCCGTCAAAGTAGATCAAAACGCTCCTTTTTGGAAACTGTTTATGGCTCTTGTTCCTATTGGGTTTTTGATTCTTTTTGCATTTCTCAATAGACTGCTTCGAAATAAACAGCAAGCCTAAATTCTGTTGATAAGTTTCTTTCTTAAATCAAAGCATTTAAAATATCTTTGAAACAAAGAGATACCATGAAGTTTATTGTTTCCAGTGCCGCTTTACTCAAGGAGTTACAAATGTTGGGAGGAGTATTAAATAACACCAATACGCTTCCGATTTTAGACAACTTCCTTTTTGAAGTCAATCAAGATGTATTAACCCTCACTGCCTCCGATCTAGAAACCACTTTTTCTACCCAATTGAACATTGAGTCTGAAGACACAGGCACTCTTGCCCTACCAGCAAAAATTTTATTAGACACCCTTAAAACGTTTCCGGAACAACCTTTAACCCTAATCAAAACCGATCGAAATACCGTTGAAATTATTGCCAATAACGGAAAATATGCTGTTGCCTATGTTGATGGCAGTGAATTTCCCAAAGCGGCTCATGTGCCAGACCCACAAAAAACAACACTTGATGGCGGGCTATTGGCAGAAGCAATTAATGCCACCTTATTTGCCAGTGGCAATGACGATTTGCGCCCAGTGATGAGTGGTGTGTTTTTTCAATTCACGACCGAGTCATTAACTTTTGTGGCAACCGATGCGCATAAATTAGTAAAATATACACGAAATGATTTGTCTGCTGCAGCCACAGCAGAATTCATAATGCCCAAAAAGCCATTACAACTTTTAAAAAATATTTTGGTAGTATCTTCAGAAGAAGTTACCATAGAATACAATGAGTCAAATGCTCAGTTTCGATTTGACAAATCGGTGTTAACGTGTCGTTTAATTGATGGCAAATACCCAAACTATGAAGCCGTTATTCCGAAGGAAAACCCAAACCAAATGCTCATTGATCGGGTGGCCTTTTTAAATTCTGTGAAGCGGGTAAGTATATTTTCAAATAAAACAACCCATCAAATTAGACTCAAAATTGCTGGGGCTGCACTCCAAATTTCAGCTGAAGATTTTGACTATAGCAATAGTGCAGAAGAGCAATTGCACTGTGATTATCAAGGAGATGATATCCAAATTGGTTTTAATTCACGTTTTTTAACAGAAATGCTTAATAGTTTGGTTTCTGATCAAATAAAACTTTCATTGTCTTTACCTAATCGAGCTGGTCTAATCACCCCCATGGATGGCGTTGAAGAAGGAGAAGACATCACGCTTTTGGTTATGCCTGTAATGCTTAACAATCAATAAAGTTTCAGGCCACTTAAATCAACTTGCCGTAATTGACTCGGATATCCGTTTGTAGGTTCCATTTTCGAGTTTTTCTCGGATATCAGAAAAGGCTTTTAGCGTAATTTCAACGTCTTCCAAAGAATGCGAAGCTGTTGGGATTAATCGAAGTAAAATCAATCCTTTTGGTATAACAGGATATACTACAATTGAACAAAATATACCATGATTTTCTCTAAGGTCTTTTACCAACGCCATTGCTTCAGGAATACTTCCTTTTAAATATACCGGCGTTACGCAGCTTTGAGTAGTTCCCAAATCAAAACCTCTTTCACGCAAACCACTTTGTAAGGCATCTACATTTTCCCAAAGCTTGGCCTTAAACTCAGGTCTTGTGCGGAGTAACTCCAAACGTTTTAAAGCCCCTTTAACCAATTGCATTTGCAATGATTTGGCGAACATCTGTGAACGCATATTGTATTTGAGAAAATCGATTATCTCTTGATCGGCGGCTATAAATGCCCCCGTTGAGGCCATAGATTTAGCGAATGTGGCAAAATAAACATCAATATCATCTTGAATACCTTGTTCAAACCCTGCCCCTTTTCCATGCTCACCTAGCGTACCAAAACCGTGGGCATCATCTACAAGAAATCGAAAGTTGTATTTGCTTTTTAATGCAGCAATTTCTTTGAGACGCCCTTGTTCACCTCGCATCCCAAACACTCCTTCTGAGATAACTAATATCCCTCCACCGGTTTGCTCGGCTACTTTTGTGGCACGTTGCAAGTTTTTTTCAAGGCTTTCAATATCATTGTGCTTATATGTAAACCGTTTGCCCATATGCAAGCGCACCCCGTCAATAATACATGCATGAGCATCTACATCATAGACGATAACATCGTTTTTAGACACCAAAGTATCAATGGTTGAAAGAATCCCTTGATAGCCAAAATTGAGTACATAAGCGGCTTGCTTATTTACAAAAGCGGCAAGTTCTTGTTCTAGTTGCTCATGCAAATCGGTATGGCCCGACATCATTCGTGCACCCATTGGATAGGCAGCGCCATAGGCTTCAGCGGCTTCAGCATCCACTTTGCGGACTTCTGGGTGATTGGCTAAGCCTAGATAATCATTAACACTCCATGTGATCACTTCTTTGCCCTTAAAAATCATGCGATTGCTAATGGGTCCTTCTAATTTCGGAAAAACAAAATAGCCTTCCGCTTGATCGGCCCATTTTCCTAAAGGGCCTTTGTTTTGAAGTATTTTATCAAATAAATCTTTCATTATTTAGAGGCTCCAGATTTAATGTATTCAATTTTTTGTGAAGTGTCATGGCTGGCATCAAAAAACCCTTGCTCAGCCATCCACTGGTCGCTGTATATTTTACTCATATAACGTGACCCGTGGTCTGGAAATATGACCACAACAACATCGTCTTTTTTAAAGTATTTTTCTTCTTCCAACTGATGCACTGCTTGCATGGCTGCTCCAGAGGTGTATCCAACAAACATCCCTTCCATTCGAGTGGTGTTACGGGCCGCATGTGCACTTTCTTCATCGGTAACCTTCACAAAAAAGTCAATCATATCAAAAAGTGTGGCGGTGGGAATCAAGTTCTTACCCAATCCTTCAATCCGATACGGATAAATTTCATTGGGATCCAATTCTTGGGTTTCGTGGTATTTTTTTAATACAGAGCCATAGGCATCTACCCCAATAATTTGGATGTTCGGATTTTGTTCTTTTAAATATTTTGCACAACCTGAAATGGTTCCACCCGTTCCGCTACAAGCCACAAGGTGTGTAATTTTTCCATTGGTCTGTTTCCATATTTCTGGGCCAGTGGAACGGTAATGTGCTTCAATGTTTAAATCATTAAAATACTGGTTTATATAAACCGATTCATTAATTTCTTCTTGCAAACGTTTGGCCACTTGATAATAAGAGCGTGGGTCATCGGCGGCCACGTTGGCTGGACACACATGCACCATAGCCCCCATAGAACGGAGCATGTTTATTTTATCGACTGAAGATTTTGAACTAACAGCCAAAATACAATTATACCCTTTCACTAAAGAAACCATTGCTAGGCTAAAACCTGTGTTGCCTGAGGTGGTTTCTATAATGGTTGAATTAGGTTTTAAAAGCCCTTTCGCTTCTGCAGCCTCAATTATGTGGAGAGCAATTCTATCTTTATTGGAATGTCCAGGATTAAAAGCTTCAAATTTGGCGTAAAAATTTCCTTTATAGTTATTTACGCTTTTATTGAGTTTTATTAAGGGTGTGTTCCCTATCAATTCAAGGATGTTTTGATAGGAGTTCACATCATCTTTCATACCTTCTGTTTTGATGTACTTAATGGCACAAATTTAAGTAAATTATTTTAGTATAATTTTCCTTCAAAATTTAATAAAAAAACGAAGGTCTTTGCCGTTTCTTTGAGTGCATCAAAACGCCCAGAATTACCGCTGTGTCCTGCCACCATATTGGTGTCAAGAAACAAAACATTTTGATCTGTTTTTATGGTCCTCAAAGCTGCCACCCATTTGGCGGGTTCCCAATATTGTACTTGTGAATCGTGATATCCAGCTGTAACATATATATGCGGATAGGCTTGCGCCTTAAGATTATCATATGGTGAATAGGACTTCATATACGTGTAATAGCTTTCTTCATTAGGATTTCCCCATTCGTCATATTCAAAAGTGGTGAGGGGTATGCTGGCATCCAACATGGTGGTTACCACATCTACAAAAGGCACAGCGGCCACCACGCTTTTATACAATTCGGGTGCTTCATTGATGACTACACCCATCAACAAACCGCCTGCCGAACCACCATAGGCATGCAAATGCTCGGCACTGGTGTAGCCTTCTTCAATTAAAAACGAAGAAACATCAATAAAATCATTAAAGGTATTTTTCTTTTTAAGCAGTTTGCCCTCTTCATACCACTGTCTTCCCATATATTCTCCGCCCCTAATATGGGCAATGACATATATAAATCCTCTATTTAATAAACTGAGTCGTGTACTAGAAAAACTGGGGTCAATTGTAGCGCCATAAGACCCATAGGCATATTGCAATACGGGAGTGTTTGGTCCTGGGTTGGTATCCTTATGATAAACCATTGAAATGGGTATTTTAACGCCATCTCTTGCTGTAGCCCAAAGGCGTTTTTCTATATAATTTTTGGAATCAAAGGAGGGGTCAATCACTTCTTGTTGTTTCAGCAAGATTTGTGTTTTGGTAGTAACATCATATTCATATGTACTATTGGGTAATACCATTGAGGTGTGTCCGTAGCGATAGTTGGTTGTATCAAATTCAGGGTTATAAGACCCATAGAGCGTGTAGGTTTCACCGTCAATTGGAATAAAATAATCTTCAGAACCATCCCAACGCACAATGCGCAGTTGCGACAGGCCATTTGTTCGTTCTGAAACCACATAAAAGTCTTTAAAAATCTCCACATCCTCTAATAAAACATTTTCTCTATGAGGAATAATACTTTCCCAATGCGCTTGTGTGGGGGTTTTAATTGGCACTTTCACCCATTCAAAATTAGTCGCACCGTTTTGATTGGTTAAAATATAAAAGTGGTCTTCAAATTGGCTGACATCATATTCTAAACCCCGTTGTCTTTTTTGCACCAATTGAAAATCAGAAAGGGGTGCATCGGATTTAATGTATTGGTATTCGGAGGTGAGTGTACTTTGGGAGTTAATAAAAATATAATCTCTTGATTTAGAAATGCCCACATGCGTTGAAAAAGTTTCGTCTTTTTCAAAATAAACCAATTGATCTTCTGTTTCGGAAGTATTAATTTGGTGACGATAGATGGCTTCAGAACGAAGGGTGCTGGGGTTTTTATGGGTATAAAAAAGATGTTCACTATCGGCTGCCCAAGTGCTACCACCCGTGGTATTTTCAATTTTAGTGGTTAAATTCTGTTGTGTGAGAAGGTCTTTAACGAAAAGGGTATACTTTCTTCGTGATTGTGTATCTACTCCATAAGCCACTTTTTGATTGTCTGGACTTACATTGAGCCCCACCAGTCGAAAATAATCATGTCCTTGAGCGAGTGAATTGCCATCCAAGAGAATTTCTTCGGCAGCGGATAATGAATCTTTTTTACGGGTATAAATAGGATATTGTTTCCCTTTTTCAAAACGCGTAATATACCAATAGCCGTTGTAAAAATAAGGCACCGAACTATCATCCTCTTTTATACGGGCCTTCATTTCTTCAAATAAATCCGTTTTGAAGGACTCTTGCTCGGCAGTCATTTTTAGGTAATAGTCATTTTCTCGCTCCAAATAGTCTATCACCTCTGGGTTGTTTCGTTCTTTAAGCCAATAGAAAGGATCTAAACGAATATCGTCATGGATCTTATGTTGATAGGGAATTTGATCTGCTTTAGGCGGAACTATAGTATTGTCGTAAGCCATAGGTGTGTTTTTTTTACAGGCACTGAATAAAGTGAAACAGAGGTATAGAAAAAAGAATGGGGTGGTTTTGATAAATTTCATGGAAATTAAAATTGTTTCAAAACATCTAAAAAATATTGATGTTGCTCTTCGGTATAATCACGATGCGTAACCAATCTAATTTTGGCTTGCCCCAAAGCCAAAACTTTAATGTTTTTGGCTTCCATTTGCGACACAAAATCAGCAGTATTCCATTGGTCTTTTAAATTAAATATGACAATATTGGTGTGCACAGGCACTACATTTGCAACAAAGGAACAATTTTGAAGGGCTTGTTCTAAGGCCTTGGCTTTACGATGGTCTTCTTTTAAATCGTCTATATGATGCTCGAGCGCATAGAGTGCTGCTGCTGCCAAATAACCCGATTGACGCATGCCTCCACCAAATACTTTTCTTATGCGAAGGGCCTTTTGCATTAAGGCCTTAGAACCCACTAATACGGAACCCACAGGACATCCCAAACCTTTACTAAAACAAACGGATATGGTGTCAAAATAGCGGCCATAATCTTGTGGTGTTTCTTTTGTCTCCACAAGCGCATTCCACAACCTTGCTCCGTCTAAATGCAGGCTTAACTGATGTTCATCACAAAGGGCTTTAATTTTTTTTATTTCTTCAAAATCATAGTAAGCTCCTCCCCCTTTGTTGGTTGTGTTTTCAAGGCAAACTAATCGTGTGGGTGGACTGTGATAAAATTCGGGAGAATGAATTGCTGGCGCAATTTGACTGGCAGTAATTCGACCTTGGTCACCCGTAATTAATTTACAAGAAACACCCGAATTAAAACTTACGCCACCCCCTTCATAATTAAACACATGCGAATAGTGATCGCAGATCAACTGCTCTCCGGGTTGGGTGTGTATTTTGATAGCCGTTTGATTGGCCATCGTGCCCGAAGGAAAAAACAAAGCTGCTTCCATTCCAAATCGTTTGGCTATGGTTTCTTCCAATAAATTAACCGTAGGGTCGTCTTTAAAAACATCATCCCCAACAGGGGCTTGTTGCATGGCTTCCATCATAGAGGCACTAGGCTTTGTGATTGTGTCACTAATTAGATTTACTTCCACAAAAATTTGTTTTAATTCACGGCTAAAGGTAAAGATTGCGCAGATAAGCTGCAAAAAATTTTTAAAGCCCTAAAAAGCTTCAAATAGTTCACAGGAGAATTGTATTTTTAGAAAAAAAAAGAATGGTTACTTCAGAACAATTCAAGAATCTTTTTGAGCGCCTGGGTGCGCTAAGGAGGTATCTTTGACGTTGAGGCTAAAAAAATAGACCTTCAAAACAAAGAGGAGCAAATTGCCGCTCCAGACTTTTGGGAAAATCCAAGTAAGGCCGAGGCTTTTATGAAAATGTTTCGGGAAGAAAAAAAATGGGTTGATGACTATGAATCACTTCAACAACAATTGGACGACCTGGAAGTGCTCATGGAATTTGAAAAAGCCGGCGAAGTTGAAAGTGCAGAAGTTGAAGCACACCACAACATCATAATTGAAGAACTAGAAGCCCTTGAATTTAAAAACATGCTCTCCGACGAGGGTGATAATTTAAGTGCTGTTTTACAAATAACGGCCGGAGCTGGAGGCACAGAAAGTTGCGATTGGGCCTCTATGCTTATGCGAATGTATTTAATGTGGACCGACAAAAAGGGCTATAAAGTGCGTGAACTCAATCACCAAGCTGGAGATGTAGCCGGCATTAAAACCGTAACCCTTGAAATTGAAGGCGCCTATGCCTTTGGATGGCTTAAAGGGGAAAATGGTGTGCATCGATTGGTGCGCATTTCCCCATTTGACAGCAACGCCAAACGCCACACATCTTTTGCCTCTGTATATGTATATCCTTTGGTGGATGACAGCATTGAAATTGTACTCAATCCAGCAGACTATACCTTTGAAACCATGCGTGCTAGTGGCGCGGGCGGTCAAAATGTGAATAAAGTTGAAACCGCCGTGCGGTTGCGACATCACCCCACGGGCATTCTCATCGAAAATTCTGAGACACGTTCGCAATTAGAAAATAAAAACAAAGCCCTGCAATTATTAAAATCACAACTTTACGAAATTGAATTGCAGAAAAAATTGGCTGCCCGGGATGAAATTGAAGCGGCAAAAAAGAAAATTGAATGGGGCTCTCAAATAAGAAATTATGTAATGCACCCCTATAAACTAGTGAAAGATGTTCGTAGTCAACAAGAAACCGCAGATGTTGACGGCGTGATGAACGGCCAACTTGATTCTTTTCTAAAAGCGTATTTAATGCTCATGGGGCAAAAAAATGAAACCGAATGAAAACAATAAAAAACATCATATTTGATTTGGGTGGCGTGCTCATCGATTGGAATCCTGAGTATGTGTATCTAGATGTCTTTGAAGGAGATCGAAAAAAAATGAAATGGTTTTTTGATGAAATCTGCACCTTCGATTGGAATGAAAATCAAGATGCAGGCTACCCCCTAGCCCAAGCAACTGAAGATCGAGTGGCTCTATTTCCAGAGCATGAAGAATGGATTCGCATGTATTATGGACGTTGGGAAGAAATGTTAGGAGGACCCATTGAAGAAACCGTCCAACTTTTAAAAACCTTAATTGATGACCCGCGTTATCATGTTTATGCACTCACCAACTGGAGCGGCGAAACGTTTCCTGTAGCCTTAGATCGGTTTGATTTTTTACATTGGTTTGAAGGCGTCATCGTTTCTGGGGATGAAAAAACAAGAAAGCCTTTTGCAGAAATTTATGAATTGACCTTAAATCGATTTCAAATCAAAGCGGAAGAATCTTTTTTTATTGATGATAACCTAAGAAATATAGAAGCTGCTGGAAAATTGGGAATCCATACCCATCATTTTAAAAATCCAAAAGCACTGGAAACTGATTTAAAAGAAAGAAATCTTATATAGGTTTTCTTTGTGGATTAAAAAGGAACATCATTGTCTTCAGGAGCAGTGCCAAAAGCATCATCAGGACTCGGCAAGCTGCTATCGGGGATGCTGTTTTGCAACGGATTCATTTTAGATTGAAACTCCACAGGTGCATCAAATTGATCTAAATTTTCGAATTTACCGAGGTGACCAACAAATTTCAAGCGTACATTTTCCAAACTTCCATTTCGGTGCTTGGCAATAATAAATTCTGCTTGTCCTTCAGAAGGGCTTCTAGACTCATCATCCCATTCGTCAATACCGTAATATTCGGGTCTATAAATAAATGATACAATATCGGCATCTTGCTCGATGGCCCCCGATTCTCTTAAGTCAGAAAGGACAGGTCTTTTTGTTCCACCCCTTGTTTCTACAGCACGTGACAACTGTGAAAGGGCAATCACAGGCAGGTCTAATTCTTTTGCCAAGGCTTTTAGGTTTCGGGAAATGGTAGAAATTTCTTGTTCTCTGTTACCCGTTTTATTATTTATCCCAGTGGTCATTAACTGTAAATAATCCACAATGATCAATTTTATACCGTGTTGCGAAGCCAAACGCCTCGCCTTGGCACGCAAGTCAAATATGGAAAGTGATGGAGTATCATCAATAAACAAAGGTGCTTTTTCTAAATCAGTCACTTTCACATTGAGCTGCTGCCACTCATGACTGGCTAATTTCCCAGTACGTAATTTTTCAGAAGACAATCCGGTTTCTGATGAAATTAAACGAGTGATGAGCTGCACTGAAGACATTTCCAACGAGAAAAACGCCACGGGAATTTGCTGTCCCACAGCCATATTACGAGCCATAGAAAGTGTTAAAGCGGTTTTACCCATACCAGGGCGGGCGGCAATAATTATCAAATCACTGGGCTGCCAACCAGAGGTAACCTTATCTAACTTTTCAAAACCAGAGCTCACCCCACTCAATCCTTCACGTTTCGAAATTTCTTCAATACGCTTTTTGGCTTGAATTACAAGGTTTTGTGCCGATTCACTTGATTTTTTGATGTTTCCTTGAGTAACATCATATATTTTAGATTCAGCTTCATCTAACAAATCAAAAACGTCGGTAGATTCTTTATAGGCCGTTTCAATAATCTCGTTTGAAATTTTAATCAAACTGCGTTGAATGTATTTTTGGAGAATGATGCGGGCATGAAACTCAATGTGAGCCGATGAGGCTACTTTCTGTGAAAGCTGGACTAAATAAAATTGCCCTCCAGCAGCTTCTAGCTTTCCGTTTTTTCGCAAAGCAGCAGACACCGTAAGCAAATCGATGGGTTCTGAGGTTTCAAAAAGATGGTAGATGCATTCAAAAATATGCTGATGAGCTGTTTTATAGAAAGCATCAGGTTGTAAAATATCGATAACGGTATCAACACCTTTTTTATCAATCAACATAGCGCCTAAAACGGCTTCTTCTAGATCAACTGCCTGCGGTGGAATTTTTCCCTGTTGTAGACTAATTACAGGATTGGAGCTGTTGCTCCGTTCTGTCTGCTGAGATGGTTTTTCCATGCGCCAAATGTAAACAGTTTCTTGAGTGCTGCCCTTTAGAAAAAGGAAAGGTTATTTCCATTTTAATTAAAGAAGGCTGTTTATAAAAAAAAAATATTGTTAATAAGAACAAAAATTACTCCTCGTAAGTGCCCATAGAAATAAATTTTTCACGACGTGCGTGAATGAGTTGGGCTGCAGGAATTTTTTTGAGTTCTTTAAACGAATTGTTAATTTCTTTTTTAACCGATTCAAAAGTTTTCTCCCGATCATAGTGGGCGCCTCCAAGGGGTTCTTTAATAATCTTGTCGATCAGCTTAAGTTGAAACATGTCTTTAGGAGTGAGTTTCAATGCTTCAGCAGCAGTTTCCTTATGTTCCCAACTGCGCCATAAAATCGAAGAACAAGATTCTGGAGAAATCACAGAATACCAAGTGTTTTCTAACATAAAAACCTTATCGCCCACGCCAATGCCCAAGGCACCACCAGAGGCTCCTTCGCCAATTACCACCGAAATAATGGGTACTTTGATCGACATCATTTCGTAAATATTACGTGCAATGGCCTCACCTTGCCCACGTTCTTCGGCTTCTAGCCCTGGAAAAGCTCCAGGCGTGTCTATGAAGGTTATGATGGGCAGGTTAAATTTTTCGGCCGATTTCATCAATCGCAATGCCTTTCTATAGCCCTCAGGGTTGGCCATACCAAAATTTCGGTATTGTCTGGTTTTAGTATTGTATCCTTTTTGGGTACCAATTAACATATAAGACTGGCCGTCAATTTTTCCTAAACCACCAATCATGGCTTTATCATCTCGCACATTGCGATCGCCGTGTAATTCTAGATATGTGTTTCCCGCTAGGGCGCAAAAATAATCTAAGGTATAGGGCCTTGAGGGGTGTCTAGAAAGTTGCACACGCTGCCAAGGGGTGAGCTTTGAATAAATTTCTTTTTTGGTGGATTCTAGCTTTTCATTAATCTGCTTACAAGTTTCACTAACATCAACATCACTTTCGTTGCCAATAACCTGGCATTTGTCTAGCTGATCATGTAATTCTTTAATGGGTAATTCAAAATCGAGATATTCCATAAATTCAAAAATGGTATTAGCAAAAGTAAAAATTCTTTAAAAATGAGCTTGCTTTAGGTGATTTGTTTTCTCATTTTAAAAATTCCATTGGCTGTTATCGCCAACATAACGACAAAAAATCCAACATAGAAGTAGCCGCTTAAAAAGGCTTTTTTACCAAAGATGACCAAATCTAACAAAATGCCATATACCGGCTCTAGGTTTATGATCATCATGATGGTGAATGGAGAAAGGTTGCGCATCACCACAAAAGTGGCATTCATGGCATAGGAGGTGCAAATTAAACTAAGTAAAAGCAACCAACCGAAATCGGAAAGTGAAGGCAAAGCCGCTTGCATATCATCTCCTTGATAAAACAACAAATAGATGAAGAGCGCGCAGCAACCAACCACTAACTCATAAAAAGTGAGAGTTATGGTGGGCACTTGATGCACCATTTTGCTGTTGAGCACACTAAACAATGCACTCAATGCCGCTGCAACTAAAGCAACTATTATTCCTTTGGCTGAGGCTATTTCGGCCCAAAAAATAATCAGGATACCTCCAGCGGCTATGGCCCCAAAAAGCAATTCGTAGAGTAACCATTTTTGCTTAAACAAAATAGGTTCTATAACCGCAACAAAAAAAGCACCCGTAGCCAACATGGAAAGCGTCAACGAAACGCCTGCCACTTTAATGGCATGAAAAAAGGCAATCCAATGCACTCCTATTAATATGCCTGAAATAATAACACGCATTGTTAATTCTCGAGGGAGCTTAAAATATTGAGGCTTAAAAATTAACATATATACACCCAAGCCTAAAGCGGCTATGCCCATGCGCCACACCACCAATGGCAGTGCTTCCAAGTGAATGAGGACCCCTAAAATGGAGGTGAATCCAAAAAGGATGACTAAAAAATGGAAGTAAAGTAAACTTTTGGTCCTATCGTTTTGCATAGCGCAATAAAAAGAAGGCTAAAATGCCAAAGAGAAAAAGCGGAAGCCATGCAGCTAAAAAAGGAGGAAAAGTTGATTTATTTACCATAACGCTAAATATCTTATCAAAGAAAATGTAGATAAAACCTAACATGATGCCAAAGGCCAAATTTACCCCCATGCCCCCTCTCCTTTTAAAGGAGGCCACAGCCACTGCAATGAGTGTGAGCACAAAGGCAGACACAGGCAAACTCCATCGCTTGTGACGCACTAACAAATGGTTATTAATTAATATGGAGCCTCGTATGCGTTCCTCCTCAATAAAATCATTTAATTCACCAAAATTTAACGTTTCAGCGATGTACTTCACTGGGGCTAAATCATCAATATTAAAATCAAAAAGGGTGTCTTTGAGGGGTCTGCTTTCTAGCACTTCTTGATCGCCAATAAAACTCCTCCGTGAGTAACCCGAAAGGCGAAAAACACTGTCTTTTTCCATCCATCGGATACTGCGAGATGATATTTTAAAGTCCAGCTGATTTTCTGTGAAATGTTCTAAGGTGAAATTGTTGGCTCTTTTACGAACAGGATCATAATTACTTACAAAAATAAATTCATTGTCGTTGATTTGTTGATAAACTTCGGCGGTGTTTCGGTCTTCTTTTTTAACCAAATATTTATAACGAAACTCATTAAAGCCTAAATTGGATTTGGGTACCACAAACATGCCTCCAAAAAAAGCAACTAGGGCAATCAAACTGGCTGCCACAAGAAAAGGTCTGAGATACCGCTGAAAGGATATTCCTGAGCTTAAAACAGCAATAACTTCAGTGTTATTGGCTAATTTGGAAGTGAACCAAATAACCCCTAAAAACAAAAAAATAGGAAAAAGGAGGTAGGCAAAATACCAAGTGAAGTCTAGGTAATAACTTAAAATTTCATTGAAGGGGACTTCCTTTTCTTTGAACTTATCAATTTTTTCGGCAACATCTACCATGATGCCAATGGGAATAAACAAAGCAATCATCACCAAAAAAGTGCTCAAATAGCGATAGATAATGTAACGATCAATAATTTTTAAGGCCTTCATAATCGATTTTGCATTTGCTTAACCATTTGTTCTTTCCAAGGCAAAAAAGTATTGGCTAAGATATGTTTTCTCGCCTCACGAACCAACCAAATATAAAACCCAAGATTATGCAACGTTGCAATTTGTTTGCCTAGCATTTCATTAACGGTAAATAGATGGCGCACATAGGCCTTAGAGTAGTTAGTGTCTACAAAGGAAGTGCCCATTTCATCGAGTAATGAAAAATCATTTTCCCATTTTTTATTTTTTATGTTTATGATTCCTTGGGCAGTGAACAACATTCCATTACGTGCATTGCGCGTGGGCATCACGCAATCAAACATATCTATACCTAAAGCAATATTCTCCAAAATATTGATGGGTGTGCCAACCCCCATTAAATAGCGGGGTTTACGCTCGGGCAAAATGGCACAAACCACCTCGGTCATGGCATACATTTCTTCAGCCGGTTCACCCACAGACAATCCTCCAATGGCATTGCCAGGGGCATCGTGTTTTGCAATTTCATGTGCACTCTGTTGTCGTAAATCATTGTAGGTGCTGCCCTGCACAATTGGAAATAAACTTTGAGAGGTTCCATAAAGAAAAGGGAGTTTGTGATGTGCTTCGAAACAACGATCCAACCACCGGTGGGTGCGTTCCATAGAAAGCTTGGCATAATTATAATCACAAGGATAGGGTGTGCATTCATCAAAAGCCATTATGATGTCGGCACCTATTTTACGCTGAATTTCAATGGCTCTTTCGGGTGTAAAAAAATGGTAGGACCCATCTATATGCGATTTAAACTTGACCCCTTCTTCTTTTATTTTACGATTGGCCGAAAGCGAATAAACTTGGTACCCCCCTGAATCTGTCAAAATAGGACGGTCCCAGTTCATAAACTTGTGCAACCCCCCTGCCTGCTCCAAAATCTCGGTACCAGGACGTAAGTAAAGATGATAGGTGTTTCCTAAAATAATATCGGGATTTACATCTTCTTTGAGTTCTTTTTGATGCACCCCCTTAACAGTACCCGCAGTTCCAACTGGCATAAATATGGGTGTTTCTATTTTTCCATGTGGAGTTTCCAGTAAGCCAGCACGGGCTTTGGAGGCAGCATCAGTAGCTAAAAGTTCAAATTTCATCGAGGGCAAAGATACGGCTCTAACCTAAAATGCAGGAAGTAAACAACGGTTGTTTATAAGTTGATTGCTTTTTTAGGCATTAAAAGATGATACTTCCTTTGATAAGGCGATGGTAAAGTGTATTTTTGGCAGCAAATTTAAAAACAATGGCAGACCTTACCGTCTTAAACAAAATGGTTCCGCAGGTGCGGAGAGACATTTTGCGTATGGTGCACAAAGTAAACTCAGGACACCCTGGAGGTTCTTTAGGTTGTACCGAATTTTTTGTGGCACTCTACGGATCCATTTTAGATTATTCACTACCCTTCAAAATGGAGGGTAAAAATGAAGATCTTTTTTTCCTTTCTAACGGTCATATTTCACCTGTGTTCTACAGTGTTTTAGCGCGGCATGGCTTTTTTGATGTGGAAGAACTAAACACCTTTCGCTTGATTGATTCGAGACTTCAAGGCCATCCCACCACACATGAGGGATTGCCTGGAGTACGCGTGGCTTCTGGCTCCTTAGGTCAAGGGATGTCTGTAGCATTAGGGGCAGCACAAGCAAAAAAATTAAATAAGGAAAATAAATTGGTCTATGTTCTCACAGGAGATGGAGAACTTCAAGAAGGTCAAAACTGGGAAGCCATTTTGTATGCTGCTGGAAAAAAAGTAGATAACCTAATTGTTACTGTTGATCTTAATGGAAAGCAAATTGATGGGACTACAGATGATGTTTTGCCCATGGGCAACTTAGAAGAAAAATTTAAAGCCTTTGGTTGGGATGTATTAATCCTTAATGAGGGAAATAATATTGAAAAAATTATTGAATGCTTGACAGCCGCAAAAAGCAAATGCGGACAAGGAAAACCTGTCGTGATTTTGATGCAAACTGAGATGGGTAATGGCGTAGATTATATGATGCATACCCATGCTTGGCATGGAAAAGCCCCTAACGACGAACAACTCGAATTGGCTCTTGCCCAAAACCAAGAAACCTTAGGGGACTATTAATTAAGAAGATCATGACAAAATTTATAGATCAAGGAAAAAACGATACACGTTCTGGCTTTGGTGCCGGTTTGGCAGAGTTGGGAAGAACCAACCCAAATGTAGTGGCGCTTTGCGCAGACTTAGTGGGTTCTTTAAAAATGCAAGAATTTATTGACGAGAACCCAGAACGCTTTTTTCAGGTGGGCATTGCTGAAGCCAACATGATGGGCATGGCCGCTGGGTTGGCAATTGGCGGTAAAATACCGTTTACAGGCACATTTGCCAATTTTTCAACCGGTCGGGTTTACGATCAAATAAGACAATCGATTGCCTATTCTCATAAAAACGTAAAAATTTGCGCTTCTCATGCGGGAATTACTTTGGGAGAAGATGGAGCAACACACCAAATTTTGGAAGACATTGGCATGATGAAAATGCTGCCTGGAATGACTGTTATCAATCCCTGTGATTTTAATCAAACAAAAGCAGCAACATTAGCCATTGCAGACTATGATGGACCCGTATATTTACGGTTTGGACGTCCCAAAGTAGCTAATTTTACCCCTATAGATCAATCGTTTGAAATTGGGAAGGGACTTTTGTTACGCCCTGGTAGTGACGTAACCCTTATCGCCACTGGCCATTTGGTATGGGAGGCTTTGCAAGCAGCAACAAGCCTTGCAGCTGAAGGTATTGATGCTGAAGTGATTAATATTCATACCATCAAACCACTAGATGATGCTTTAATTCTAGATTCCATCAAGAAAACAAAATGTGTGGTTACAGCCGAAGAACATAACTTTTTAGGAGGTTTGGGTGAAAGTGTAGCTGGACTGTTGGGTCGTGAATTGCCCAGTCCACAAGAACATGTGGCCGTTATGGATCAGTTTGGAGAATCTGGCACACCTGCGCAATTGATGGAAAAATATGGTTTAAATGCCAAGGCCATTATTGCTAAAGCTAAAAAAGTATTGGAGCGAAAATAATTTTTCCAAAACACCGTTCTAAAAGCATGCGCTACGGTTATTTATTTTTGATTTTCTTTCTAACGCAAACGCTTTTTGCACAGTTGGAATGGGGTGCCAAACTAGGTGCTGCCTTTCCTGCAGACACCAAACTATTGACACTTGTAAAAGAGGACAATCGACTAGAAAAACTCGAAAATCAAGTTACTGGTATGCAGCTTGGCTTCTATGCCCAAATCAAAGTGGCTTCTCTTTTTATTCGACCTGAGGTGCATTATGCCAATACGCAATTAACATTCAAGAATTTCAACTATTCCGAAGGGGCTTTGGAAATTCCTGTTTCTGTGGGGCTTAAACTCCTCCCCATGCTGAGTATATATGTTGGCCCGACAATGCATTATCAACTAAATGAAAAGATTAAAGAAGCGGCTTTCTTAGAAGCAATAAAAAAGGAAACTACATTTGGTTTTCACCTTGGCACCCGGGTGCATTTAGGAAATTTTGGAATTGGCATACGTTATGAACGTCCTTTTAGTTCAAACGAATTAAAAATTATTGAAAACAACGTTGCACTCCCCTTTGGCACGTTTGACAAACGCCCCAAACAGTTTCTGCTCGATCTTTCTTTTCGCTTTTAGTCTTTATCTAAATAATCTGGAATACCATCCTCATCGGTATCATCTGGAGTACCGTCATTGTCATTATCGTATTCATCTTTCGTTAGGATGCCATCATTATCATGATCTGACTCTGTCATCGCATAAAGAGAAACTTTAAATACTAAAGGAGAATAGGCTGGAATTTTTGTTTGTGTGGAAGAAAAATAGCCCATTCCAGAAGGGATAAACAAAAACCCTTGTCCAAAATTATCGAAATTAACAGTATTGTCCTCATTAACGGTGTATGTCCCCGATTTAAAAGCCGTCATACCTTCTCTAAAACCACGGATCGATCGTATAAGATCAAACCAAATGGGGTTTTGAATTTGATCAAATACATTTCCATTGAGGAGGGAGCCCTCATAGGTCACATAAGTAGAATCTACAGCTGCAGGTTGTCGGCCTGTGCCCTGTCGGGCCACAAGGTAGTATAGGGTGTGTTCTATTTTTTCACCTTCATTAGTATAAACATCAACTTTGCGTTCTTCCACCATATCAATCAATGGAATCTTATCGCTGTTTTCTGAGGTTATGGAGTCAATCAATAGAGCCGTTGAAGGTGAAATGTTTTCAAGATCAAAATCCTCATAATTGTAGGTATGTGATTGGAGATAGGACAACAGGGTGTTGTTGTCTTCTACTGCTTGCTCTCCCACATCTCTGGGCGGATCTTCAACAGTATCATCCTTTTTACAAGAAAGCGTCGCAATAAAAAGAAACAACAATAGGGCTTGATAACGCATAATACAACAGAAAATTTTTTCGGGCGCAAGATACAATTTTACTTTATTTTTGTGATTCTTAAGAGGGGAATAAATACATGCGTGTCGATCAATTTTTATGGTGTGTTAGGATATACAAATCCAGAAACCTTGCCGCAAATTGTTGCCGCAAGGGTTGGATTAAGGTTAATGGTCAAACCGTGAAGCCCTCACGAGAACCCTTTGTGGGAGATACCCTGAGTGTGAGGCAAAATCAAATTTGGCGTAACTATACTATCATTGATTTTCCAAAAAGCCGCATGGGTGCAAAATGGATTTCGCTCTACATTACTGAAACAACTCCAAACGAGGCATTCGAAGTACAAGAAATGCAAAAATTAGCGGCCGATGGTCGTCGCGAAAAAGGAATGGGTAGGCCCACCAAAAAAGAACGTAGGGATATAGATGAGCTCCAAAATAAACCAAAAGAAGAGGGTGAATAAATAATTTATATTTTTGATCGAAACACAAAAGCATGAGTGAACCATCTAATAATATTATCGATCGCACCAAAATGGAGGCAATTGTAAAGCGCCTAGCGTTTCAAATTTATGAAAGTAACGCCTCTAATGATCGGGTGGTGATTGCGGGCATCTACAAAAATGGGGCGCTTTTGGCTAAACAGTTATGCGCTCAGCTTAAAGCCATTAGTCCTTTAGAGGTGACATATGTTGAAATTCGAATGGATAAAAAAAATCCCAAGAAAACAATTACAACCGACGTTGCCCTTTCTTCGCTTGAAAATCAATCGATAGTGGTTGTGGATGATGTCCTTAACACTGGAAAAACTTTAATTCACGCTGCCCATCATTTTTTGACCATTGCGGTGAATCAATTACAAACGGCGGTTATGGTAAATAGAAATCACAAAAAATATCCCATTAAGGCCG